>NZ_QMFZ01000059.1:0-34772 GCF_003294055.1 Burkholderia reimsis | reverse complement strand
GGGCAGCGGCTGCCGGTGTCGCGGCGACGTTCGACACGTGCCAGCTTGCCGGCGACGCGGCCGGGGCCGGGGTGGGCGGGGCTGCGAACGTCGTGGCTTCGATTGCGGCGGGTGCCGAAGCGATCGACGGAGCCTGTGTAGGAGCGGTTGCCCCGAAGGACGGCAGCGAGCCGGTCGGAGCGACGGGCGAGCCGGAGATCGGTTGCGCCGGAGTCGCTGCGGCGGACGTGATCGATGCAACGGCGCCGGGGGACGGTGCAGTCGTGTCGGAAACGGCCGGCGGCACGGGCAGGCTTGCGGCCGGCTGCGGTGCGATCGGGCCGGAGGTGCCGAACGTGCCGAATGTCGTACCCGTCGATGAGCTTGCGGGGTTGACCTGCGCCGGCGCGGGCGAAACGGACGCGGTGTTCACGGGCATCGCGGTAGCGAGCGCCGGTGCGGCAGCCGGGACGGGCGCGGTCGAACCGGATGTCGAAGCCGACGTGCCGGCCGTCGACGGAGTCACGACGGGCGATGTGGGCGTCGATGCACGGGGGAACGAATCGTAAGTCGTGCCCGTTCCGCTAGCCGGGGCTGCCGACGCAACCGGTGCAACGGTCGATGTCGATGCGGCCGGCTGCGAAAGAAAAGCCGACGCAGCGCCGGTGACGCCGACCGGGGATGTCGATGGGGCAGATGCAGCGGTCGATGCCGACGCGGTCGGCTGCGAAAGCGAAGCCGACGCAGTACCGGTGACGCCGACCGGGGATGTCGATGGGGTAGACGCAGGTGTCGATGCCGATGCGGCCGGCTGCGAAAGAAAAGCCGACGCAGCGCCGGTGACGCTGACCGGGGATGTCGATGGGGCAGATGCAGCGGTCGATGCCGATGCGGCCGGCTGCGACAGCGAAGCCGACGCGGCACCGGTGACGCTGACCGGGGATGTCGATGGGGCAGATGCAGCGTTCGATGCCGACGCGGCCGGCTGCGAAAGAGAAGCCAACGCGGCACCGGTTACGCCGATTGCGGATGTCGACGAGGCCGATGTAGCGGTCGATGCCGACGCAGGCGACTGAGCAGGCGAACCGGATGCCGTGCCGGTCACGCGATCCGTTGAAGCGGTCTCGGCGACAGGCGATATGCCCGAAGCGGATGCAGGTGCTTGTGCGGTCGAGCCTTGAGCGGTGCCGACGAGCGGCGACGCAGCAGCAGCCGAAGCCGTCTGCATGGCGGCAAACGGTTGAGCGGCAACCGGCGATTTCGGCAATTCCGCGGCGGCGGTCGTATTCGTCGGCGCAGATTGTGCCGTCGACGGTTTCCAAGTCCATTCCGCTGCCGGCGCGGAGCCCTGAGCGCTTGCCGACGGCGGTGCCGCAGGTTCTGCCGCGTCCGCCTTGACGGCTTCCGGTGCTGCACCCGACGCGGCCGGTCCCGACGTTGCCGACACCGCCGCAAACGGCCTGGCTTCGGCACCTGCGCGTGACGTCGTTTCGGTGATCGTCGAAGAGGGGAGGGCCGCGAACGGTGCGATGTTCCCGGCCGCTTTCACGTCGGCGTGTGCATCGTCGATGCCCTGCGGCACGCGGGCGGATGCAATGTGATCGATTGCGGGAGCCGGTTGCGCCGTGTACCTGTCGTCGTTATCGAAGGGTGCCGGCAGGTTGCTCGCGGCGATGTCGCGAGCCGCCTCGTTCCTGGGTTGTGCTGCGACAGCCTCGGCCGGTTCCGATCCAGTCGCGTTCGTCGACGACTCGGCGGCCGCGTTCCACGCGGATGCGTCGAACGCGGAAACCGGCCGGCTGGCGAGGTCTTCCCACGGTGCGAGGTCGATGGGCGCGTCGAACGAAGGTGAGGGAGCGGACGGGATTCCCGGCGTCGGCGCGGCAGGCGCATCGTCGGCGTACCGGAGCTCGTCGTCGGCGTGATGCGAAAACGCGGCATCGTCGCTGCCGGTATCCGACAGCGCGTGCGGGGCGGCCGCGTCGAGCGCCATGGTGCCCGCATCGGCACCCGGTGCATGAACAGCGGGCGCCGCCGGCATGAACGCGTCGAGCACGATCGGTGCGTTGTCGTCGTACGCCGGCGCCGCATCGTGCGCGAGCGACACAGCGGCGTCATGCGCGGCGAGGCCGTGAGTCGCGGCGGCGTTCCCGGTCGAAGCGGCCTGCACGGTCGATGTGGCCGCCGATGCAGGCGCCGCTACGCCGGCTGCTGCCGCGGCCACCCCGGCCACGGCGGCTGCGGCGGCAGCGTGCCCGGCGTCGGCCGACTGCGCACCGCCCAGCGTCGCCCATTGCGCGGTGCTGGCCTCGATCGAGCGCAGCGTGTCGTGCACGCTCGGTGCCGGCGCGATCGGTGCGGCGGGTTTTTCCGTCCAGGCATAGAGCGGCGCACGCGCCGGCGTTTGCGGCGCCGGACGACGTCGTGCCGCATCCGCAGGCTGGCCGGCCGAACCTGCGCCTGCGACGGGGCGTACCGGCGGGCGCTGCGGCTGCGCGGCGGCCGGCCGCGGCGTGACCGTCGTACGCGGCGTAGTCGGCTTCAATGCGGGCGTGGCCGGTCGCGCGGCTGTCGGGCGCGGGCGGACGGGTTCGAATCCGACAGGAAGCGGGGCCGGATCGGGGCGCGGGACCTGCGAATTCGCTGCTGCGCGCGCCAGGCTGGCGGTGCTGCCGGTCGTCGGTGGCGGCATCGCGCTGGCCGGGGGGATCGGTGCGGGCTGCGTCGGCGTGCGCTGGGGCGCGGTCGGCTTCAACCAGCCCGACGGCGCGACGGGTTCCACGTGCGGGCGCGGGGGCGTGCTGCTGCGCGGCTTCGGCCGCGCCTGCGGATCGGGTTTCCACAGCGTCGGACGCGAATACCGGCCGTTCTGGCGCGGCGCCATCGAATTGACGGTATGCGCGGTGGTCGGCTGCACGACGTCGTCGTCGCGATGCAGCGCGCTGCGCGGCAGGTCGGCAATGCCGCGGGCATCGTCGTCGCCGCCGTCGCGCGACAGCTTGACGCCGAACGACGTGTCGACCCACGCGGCGAACTGTCGCCAGCCGATGCCGGTCAACCAGGGCAGCCCGGCGAAGAGCAGCACGACCATCGCGACCGGCGTGCCGATCGGGCCGAGCACGTGGGCGAAGCCTGCCGAGAACGCATGGCCGAGCGTGTTCGTGTCGGGGCCCGACAGCGGGCTCGTCAGCGTGCAGCTGGCCACGAACACCGCGGCGAAGCCGAGCCACAGGCGAATCGAGCCGCGGCCGGCGAGCCCGCCGCCGCCGGGCAGCATCGCCTGCACGAGACGCCAGAAGAGAAGGAGGAACCAGACGGCGGAGATGCCGAACCAGCCGAAGACAACCGTGTGCATGCTTTGAAACAGGAGTGGGGAGGGGCGCGCGGGGCGCGACCCGCCGAGTTTAACCGGCCGGCGAACAAGACTCTAACGCGGCGTGCATCCGCTTCACGCCGCGCGACGCGGGTGTGCGGCACACGCGCGTCGCGCGCCACGCGAAGGCGGTCGGTCGGCCTTCGCGCGCGCCGTGCATCAGGGGCTCCGGTGCGTGAAGGTCAGCGTTGCACCGGACGCCGTCACGATCTGCAACTGCTGCGGCTCGCGCATCTGCACGCCGGTCTTGTCGACATGGGCGAGTGCGTCGAGGTACGCGGGTTCGAGCTGGCCGCCGAGCGTATTCGGGCAGGCCATCCGCGTGCCGGCGAGCGGCCCGAAGCTCAACAGGCCGTTCTTGATCGCGTAGGTGCCCATGTAGCGGTTGCAGCCCGAGAACCCGCTCGCGCGCCGGATGCCCGACTCGGTCGACAGCGCGAGCTTGATCGGCTCGCCGTTGTCGCCGTGCGGGATCGCGCGCTGCGTGCCGTCGGCGTTCAGCCAGCTGGTGAGCTCCCAGCTCGTGTCGTCGAGCAGCTGGACGGCGGCCGGGTTGTACGGGTCGGGCGCGGGGGCGGCGGAATCGGGGTGGGTCGGCATCGCGCAGGCGGCGAGAAGCGTGGCAAGCGTCAACGCGCAGAGCGGCGCGCGCAACGGGCGAAGCAGGCCGGTGCGTGCGCGTGCGGCTGCGGACAGGTGGGACATGAGCCTCGTTCCTCATCGGATTCTGATCAAGGCGTAAGAGTAACGCACCCGCCCCGCGGCAGGCGAGCCGACACTTCGCGCGTGAAAACGTTCGCAGCCTGCTCGCGAGCGGCCAGAGGCGGGGCGGCGGCACGGCGAAACGCGCCAAACCGGTGTCGTGGCGCGTGTTAACATCGGAGCCGTTTTCGTCCTCCACCAGAAGCGGGTAATCACATGCAGATCGGTCAGCGGCTCGGTACGCCGCTCTCATCCTCGGCCACGCGCGTCATGCTGCTCGGCGCCGGCGAGCTCGGCAAGGAAGTCATCATCGCGTTGCAGCGTCTCGGTGTCGAAGTCATCGCGGTCGACCGCTATCCGGACGCACCCGGCCATCAGGTCGCGCATCGCGCACACGTGATCGACATGACCGACGCCGCCGCGCTGCGCGCGATCGTCGAGGCCGAACGCCCGCACCTGATCGTGCCCGAGATCGAGGCGATCGCGACCGACGCGCTCGCGGCGATCGAGGCGGCCGGTCTTGCCGAGGTGATCCCGACCGCGCGCGCGACGCAGCTTACGATGAACCGCGAAGGGATCCGCCGGCTCGCGGCCGAGGAGCTCGGCCTGCCGACGTCCCCGTATGCGTTCGCGGATTCGTTCGAAGCGTTCAGCGCGGCCGTCGCGAAGATCGGCATGCCGTGCGTCGTGAAACCCGTGATGTCGTCGTCGGGCAAGGGGCAGTCGGTCGTGAAGACCGAAGCCGACGTGCAGCCGGCGTGGGACTACGCGATGGCGGGCGGGCGCGTGAACCACGGCCGCGTGATCGTCGAAGGCTTCATCGATTTCGACTACGAGATCACGCAGCTCACCGTGCGCGCGATCGATCCGGCGACGGACGCCACGCGCACCTATTTCTGCGAACCGGTCGGCCACGTGCAGGTGGCGGGCGACTACGTCGAGTCGTGGCAGCCGCAGCCGATGAGCGCGGCGGCACTCGAGAAGTCGCGCGAGATCGCGCACAAGGTCACCGAGGCACTCGGCGGGCGCGGGCTGTTCGGCGTCGAGCTGTTCGTGCGCGGCGATGACGTGTGGTTCTCCGAGGTGAGCCCGCGGCCGCACGATACGGGCCTCGTCACGCTCGCGTCGCAGCGCCAGTCGGAGTTCGAGCTGCATGCGCGTGCGATTCTCGGGCTGCCGGTCGATCCGGCGCTCGGTTCGCCGGCCGCGTCGGCCGTGATCTACGGCGGGCTCGACGAGCGCGGCATCGCGTTCGAAGGCGTGCGCGACGCGCTCGCGGTGCCGGGCGCCGACCTGCGCCTGTTCGGCAAGCCGGAAAGTTTTGCGAAGCGGCGCATGGGCGTCGCGCTGGCGACCGGCGCGACCGTCGACGAAGCCCGCGAACGCGCGAAGCGTGCCGCCGCGGCCGTCCGGCCCGTGTCGGCGCGCTGACGTAACCAGGAGAGGACGATGACGCCAAGCTGGCTGCGTATCGTAAAGCTGGGCGCCGCACTGGCGCTGGTCGCGAGTCTCGCGGGTTGCGGCGTCGCGGCCGCACCGTGCCGGGTGGCCTCGGCCGGGCTCAAGATCGTGCCGCTCGTCGGCCATCTCGCGGCCGCGCCGACCGACGCGTGTGCCGACGTCATCGATCCCTGATCAAGCTACACGACGCGATCGCCAACAATCATTGCGCGCCCCGCGAGGGCGCGTTTCCACCCGTCTCGTGAGAGGACCTGCATGATTCGCCAAACGCTCGCCGCGCTTGCGCTCGCCGGCACCGCCGTTTCCGTCGCGCATGCCGCGCAACTGACCGTCGAAGAGATCGACGCCGATTCGCGCCAGTTCGCCGTCTACCAGTGTGCGAACCAGAAACAGCCCGTGCGCGTGTCGTACTGGCTCGCGGGCAACGGCCAGAGCTTCGCGCTCGTGCCGGTCAACGGAAAGCAGATGCTGTTCGTCGACACGGTGTCGGCGTCCGGCGCGCGGTATCAGGCCGGCCGCTATACGTGGTGGACGAAGGGCAAGGAAGCGACGCTGCGCGACGAGATCGCCGACCAGAATGCGCCGCCGCTGCTGGGCGACTGCGTCCAGGTCGAGAAGAAAAAGAAGAAGGGCTGAGCGACGGGCGGGAACGTGGATCGTGCCTGGCGGTGGCGGCCGGCGTCAGGCTCCCTGGCATGACTGCCTGCCGCGCGGGCCGGCGGCGGGCGATCCAGCAAGACGATCCGGCAAGACGATCCGGCAAGGCGATCCGGCAAGGCGATCCGGCAAGGCGATCCGGCAAGGCGATCCGGCAAGGCGATCCGGCAAGGCGATCCGGCAAGGCGATCCGGAATCTGACCCTTGAAATTATCCGTCGACCGATCGGGATAGCCCGATCGGGGCATTCGGCGACCGCGCGGGCCTGCCCGGGCCGGCCGCGCGCACGGTCGGCGGGGCCCGTTCGCGGCGTTGTCACGGACAGATGGCTGCGCAGTGCTACAATACGCCCCTTTCCGCCGGCATTCGCGCCGAACGGAGTCCGCACGGCCTGGCGTCCAGCGTTCATATTGAACCGGTCCCAAGCGCCAGAGCGGCGCCGCGCGGCGCGCCGCGGCTCCGTCTAATTCCGAATTGTGATGAGCGCAGGCCCGGCTGGCCTGACGCACGATGTCCCCGCCGCGCCTTTTGAGCGAAACGCCACCATGTCCGATTCTGTCGCCAAGCCCGTCGACGCAACCTTCGATCAATTCGGCCTTGCCGCCGATATCCTGAAAGCCATTGCGGAGCAGGGTTATACGACGCCGACGCCGATCCAGGCGCAGGCCATTCCGGTCGTGCTCGCCGGCCGCGACGTCATGGGCGCCGCGCAAACGGGTACCGGCAAGACCGCGAGTTTCTCGCTGCCGATCATCCAGCGGCTGCTGCCGCAGGCCAACACGAGCGCGTCGCCGGCGCGCCACCCGGTGCGCGCGCTGATCCTCACGCCGACCCGCGAACTCGCCGACCAGGTCGCCGCGAACGTGCACGCGTATGCGAAGCACACGCCGCTGCGCAGCGCGGTCGTGTTCGGCGGCGTCGACATGAACCCGCAGATGGCCGAACTGCGCCGCGGCGTCGAGATCCTGATCGCGACGCCGGGCCGCCTGCTCGACCACGTGCAGCAGAAGACGGCGAACCTCGGCCAGGTGCAGATCCTCGTGCTCGACGAAGCCGACCGGATGCTCGACATGGGCTTCCTGCCCGATCTGCAGCGCATCCTGAACCTGCTGCCGAAGGAACGTCAGACGCTGCTGTTCTCGGCCACCTTCTCGCCGGAAATCAAGAAGCTCGCGTCGACCTACCTGCGCAACCCGCAGACGATCGAAGTCGCGCGCAGCAACTCGACGAACGCGAACGTCACGCAGATCGTCTACGACGTCGCCGAAGGCGACAAGCAGGCGGCCGTCGTGCAGTTGTTGCGCGATCGCGGGCTCAAGCAGGTGATCGTGTTCTGCAACAGCAAGATCGGCGCAAGCCGGCTGGCGCGCAATCTCGAGCGCGACGGCGTGGTCGCGTCGGCGATCCACGGCGACAAGACGCAGATCGAGCGGATGCAGGCGCTCGACGCGTTCAAGCGCGGCGAGATCGAGGCGCTGGTCGCGACCGACGTGGCCGCGCGCGGCCTCGACATCGCCGAACTGCCCGCCGTGATCAACTTCGACCTGCCGTTCAGCGCGGAAGACTACGTGCACCGGATCGGCCGTACCGGCCGCGCGGGTGCGACGGGCGATGCGCTGTCGCTGTGCAGCCCGAACGAGCGCAAGCAGCTTGCCGATATCGAGAAGCTGATCAAGCGTCCGCTCGAAATGCAGACGCTCACGCTCAACAAGCCGGCGCGCCATCGTCACGACGAGCGCGGCAACGACCGCGGCGGCGATCGCAACAGCGAGCGCGGCGGCGAACGGGGTGGAGAACGGGGCGGAGAACGGGGCGGCCGTCGCGAACGCGACGAACATCGCGGTGCGTCGGGACGCCGCCCGGGCGGCTCCGAGCGCGGTCATCACCGTCGCCACGAGGCGCCGGTCGACGATTTCTTCCTGAAGCCGTACGAGCCGTCGGCGCCCGCGAAGCAGCGGGACGACGCGCAGCCTGCGCAGCAGCCCGAGAAGAAGGGGCCGAAGCGTCAGGTCGCCGCGCTGCTCGGCGGGTTCGGGATGCCGCGCAAGCCGTCGGCGTAAGCCTGGCGGACACGACGGCGCGGCGCGCGAGCGCTGCGGGAAAAGCGGGTGCATGCGATGAGCATGTGCCCGTTTTTCATTGGGGGCGCGGTTCGATGGAGGAGCGGAAGAGGGCGCTTGGCGCCGGCGGCGAGCGATGCAAGCGGCACCCGGCGGCCGCGCGATTGGCGCGAAACCGGCGCTAAACCGCGCGTCACCCGGCCTGCGGCCCGAAGCGCGTCGCCCACGCGGCCGTTGCGGCTGCGTAGAACGCATCGAGAGTCGTGGCTGCGAGCGCGCCGGCCGGCGCGAGGCCCAGATGCGCGGCCGCAGCCTGCAGTGCCGGCAGCGGATCGTCGCGTTCGAGCGCGGTCGCGCCCGTCTGCTTGCTGAGCTTTTCGCCGTTCGCGTCGACCACGACGGGCACGTGCAGGTATCGCGGGGTCGGCACGCCGAGGCAGTGCTGCAGGTAGATCTGGCGCGCGGTCGAGTCGAGCAGGTCGGCGCCCCGCACGACGTGCGTGATGCCTGCATCGGCATCGTCGACGACGACCGCGAGCTGATACGCCCATTGCCCGTCCGCGCGTTTCAGCACGAAATCGCCGACTTCGGTCGCGAGGTTCTGCGTTTGCGTGTGCTGCCAGCGATCGTCGAACGCGACGATCGCGGTGGCGCCGTCCGGCACGCGCAGCCGCCACGCGCGCGCGGGCTTGCCGTGCAGGCCGGTGCGGCAGGTGCCCGGATAGGCGAGCGTCGTGTGGCGCTCGTGCGCGGCGCGCAGCGAGTCGGCGATTTCCTTGCGCGTGCAGCCGCACGGATAGACGAGCCCGGCCGAGACGAGCCGTTCGAGCGCGGCCGTATAGGCCGCGTCCCGCGTACTTTGCCAGACGGGCGGCTCGTCGGGCGTCATGCCGAAATGCGCGAGCGTCGCGAGGATATCGTCGGCCGCGCCGGGTACCGTGCGCGGGCCGTCGAGATCCTCGATGCGCACGAGCCATGCACCGCCATGCGCGCGCGCGTCGAGCCAGCTCGCGAGCGCGCCGACCAGCGAGCCGAAGTGCAGCGGGCCGGTGGGCGACGGCGCGAAACGGCCGCGATAGGCGCTCATCGGGGCGCGGGGCGGCGCGCGGTCAGGCTGCGCTGGCTGCCGGTGCGCAGGCCGGGCACGACTGGCCGGGCACGTAGCTCGGCGACTGTTGCGCTTCCGGCGTGACGACCGCGCGGCACGCGAAGCACGTGACGTTCCCGGTGGGCTGGAGTTGCGGGTTCAGCGCGGTGCGGTAATCGAACACGAAGCAGTCGCCGTGGTAGTGCGCGCCGCCGACTTCCTCGAAGTATTTCAGGATTCCGCCTTCGAGCTGGTACACGTTCTCGATGCCGATTTCCTTCATGTGGATCGCGGCCTTCTCGCAGCGGATGCCGCCCGTGCAGAACGACACGACCGTCTTGCCTTCGAGGTCGGCGCGGTTCGCGTCGATCACTTCAGGGAATTCGCTGAACTTGTCGATCCGGTAGTCGAGTGCGTCGTCGAACGTGCCGACGTCGACTTCGAATGCGTTGCGCGTGTCGAGCATCACGACCGGGCGGCCCGTGTCGTCGTGGCCGCGGTCGAGCCACGTCTTCAGCGTGCGTGCGTCGACGAACGGCGCGCGGCCGAGTTCCGGCTTGATCGCCGGTTTCTTCATCGTGATGATCTCGCGCTTCAGGCGCACGAGCATCCGGCGGAACGGCTGCGAATCGGACAGGCTTTCCTTGAACTGCAGCGACGCGAACTTGCCCTCGAACAGCGGATCGTGGCGGATGTACGCGATGAACGCGTCGGTGGCGTCACGCGTGCCGGCGATGAACAGGTTGATGCCTTCCGGCGCGAGCAGGATCGTGCCGCGCAGGCCGAGTTCGTTGCAGCGGGCGGTGACGAGCGGGCGCCATTGCTCGGTCGCGTCGAGCGACACGAAGTGGTAGGCGGCGAGGTTGACGATGGTCATGATGGTCCGACGGGAAAACGGCCGCACGGCGGCCCGCAAAAAAGGGTGCGAAGCCGGGGCGTTGATTCGAAAAACCGTATTATCCCGCAAACGGCGCGGGCATCGGTACCTGGCCGGTCGGCCAACCGCGCGACGCGTCGCCGCGCATATCGGCCGAACGGCCAAAGCGGGCATTTTTTGGGCAGCCTGCGCGGCGGGGCGGCTACAATAGCGCCCATGTCAGATCCCCGCTTCGTCCATCTTCGCGTTCACTCCGAATTCTCGATTGCCGACGGCATCGTGCGCATTGACGACATCGTCAAGGCGGCGGCCGCGGACGGTCAGGGCGCGCTCGCGCTCACCGATCTCGGCAACGCATTCGGCCTCGTCCGTTTCTACCAGGAAGCCCGCGGCAAGGGCATCAAGCCGATCGCCGGCTGCGACGTCTGGATCGCCAATCCCGACGACCGCGACAAGCCGTCGCGGCTGCTGCTGCTCGTCAAGGACAAGGTCGGCTACCTGAATCTCTGCGAGCTGCTGTCGAAGGCGTGGCTCACGAACCAGTACCGCGGACGTGCGGAACTCGACGCGAGCTGGCTCGACGGCGAGCTCGCGCAGGGGCTCCTCGCGCTGTCGGGCGCCCAACAGGGCGATATCGGGCTCGCGTTTGCCGCGGGCAACGAAGAAGCCGCGCGCCGTCACGCCGAGCGCTGGGCGAAGGTGTTCCCGGGCGGCTTCTACATCGAGCTGCAGCGTTACGGCCAGCCGGGCGCCGAGGCGTACATCCAGCAGGCCGCGACGCTCGCCGCGGCGCTGAAGCTGCCGGTCGTCGCGACGCACCCGACGCAGTTCATGACCGACGACGATTTCACCGCGCACGAAGCGCGCGTGTGTATCTCGGAAGGCGACATCCTCGCGAATCCGCGGCGCCAGAAGCGTTTCACGACCGACCAGTATTTCCGCACGCAGGACGAGATGGTCGCGCTGTTCGCCGACCTGCCGTCGGCGATCGCGAACACGGTCGAGATCGCGAAGCGCTGCAACCTGAAGCTCGAGCTCGGCAAGCCGAAGCTGCCGCTGTTCCCGACGCCGGACGGCATGTCGCTCGACGACTACCTCGTCCAGCTGTCGAAGGAAGGGCTCGAGACGCGTCTCGCGCAGCTGTATCCGGCCGAAGCCGAGCGCGACGCGCAGCGCGACACGTACTACAAGCGCCTCGAATTCGAGTGCGGGACCATCACGAAGATGGGCTTTCCCGGCTACTTCCTGATCGTCGCGGACTTCATCAACTGGGCGAAGAACAACGGCGTGCCGGTCGGCCCGGGCCGCGGCTCGGGCGCCGGTTCGCTGGTCGCGTACGCGCTCGGCATTACCGATCTCGACCCGCTGCGCTACAACCTGCTGTTCGAGCGTTTCCTGAACCCGGAACGCGTGTCGATGCCCGACTTCGACATCGACTTCTGCCAGCACGGCCGCGATCGCGTGATCCAGTACGTGAAGGAAAAATACGGCGCGGATGCCGTGTCGCAGATCGCCACCTTCGGCACCATGGCCGCGAAGGCGGCCGTGCGCGACATCGGCCGCGTGCTCGACCTCGGCTACATGTTCACCGACGGTATCGCGAAGCTGATCCCGTTCAAGCCGGGCAAGCATGTGACGATCGCCGACGCGATGAAGGAGGAGCCGCAGCTTCAGGAGCGCTACGACCACGAGGACGAAGTGCACCAGCTGCTCGACCTCGCGCAGCGCGTCGAGGGCCTCACGCGTAACGTCGGGATGCACGCGGGCGGCGTGCTGATCGCGCCCGGCAAGCTGACCGATTTCTGCCCGCTGTACACGCAGGGCGACGACGGCGGCGTGGTCAGCCAGTACGACAAGGACGACGTCGAAGCCGTCGGCCTCGTGAAGTTCGACTTTCTGGGTCTCACGACGCTGACGATCCTCGACTGGGCCGAGCGCTACATCCGCCGCCTCGATCCGTCGAAGGCCGACTGGTCGCTCGCGCAGGTGCCGCTCGACGATCCCGCCTCGTTCCAGATCCTGAAGAAGGCCAACACGGTCGCCGTGTTCCAGCTGGAAAGCCGCGGGATGCAGGGCATGCTGAAGGATGCGCAGCCCGACCGTTTCGAGGACATCATCGCGCTCGTGTCGTTGTACCGTCCGGGCCCGATGGACCTGATCCCGAGCTTCTGCGCACGGAAGCACGGCCGCGAGAAGGTCGACTATCCGGATCCGCGCGTCGAACCCGTCCTGAAAGAGACCTACGGCATCATGGTCTATCAGGAGCAGGTGATGCAGATGGCGCAGATCATCGGCGGCTACTCGCTCGGCGGCGCGGACTTGCTGCGTCGCGCGATGGGCAAGAAGAAGCCCGAGGAGATGGCCAAGCATCGCGAGATCTTCGCCGAGGGTGCGGCGAAGAACGGCCTCACGCGCGAGAAGTCCGACGAGATCTTCGACTTGATGGAGAAGTTCGCGGGCTACGGCTTCAACAAGTCGCACGCGGCTGCCTACGCACTGCTCGCGTATCACACCGCGTGGCTGAAGGCCCACCATCCGGCCGAATTCATGGCGGCCAACATGACGCTCGCGATGGACGACACCGACAAGGTGAAGATCCTGTTCGACGATTGCATCGTGAACAACCTCGCCGTGCTGCCGCCCGACATCAACCAGTCGCATTACCGCTTCGAGCCGGTCGCGGAAGCCGACGGCAAGCGCTCGCGCACGATCCGCTACGGCCTCGGCGCGGTGAAGGGCAGCGGCCAGAACGCGATCGAGGAAATCCTGCGCGCCCGCGAGGAAAAGGCATTCACCGACCTGTTCGACTTCTGCGAGCGGATCGACCGGCGCGTCGTCAACCGCCGCACGGTCGAGGCGCTGATCCGCGCCGGCGCATTCGATTCGCTGAATCCGAACCGTGCCCAGCTGATCGCGTCGGTACCGCTGGCGATGGAGGCGGCCGACCAGGCCGAGGCGAACGCGATGCAGGCCGGCCTGTTCGACATGGGCGCCGAATCGCCGCACGCGCATGCGCTCGTCGACGAGCCCGCGTGGGACGACAAGCGCCGCCTGCAGGAAGAAAAGGGCGCGCTCGGCTTCTACCTGTCCGGCCACCTGTTCGACGCGTATCGCGATGAGGTGCGCCGCTTCGTGCGGCAGAAGGTCGGCGACCTGAAGGAAGGGCGCGACAAGCTCGTGGCCGGCATCATCGCTTCGCTGCGCACGCAGATGACCCAGCGCGGCAAGATGCTGATCGCGTTGCTTGACGACGGCTCTGGCCAGTGCGAGATCACGATCTTCAACGAGCAGTTCGAGGCGAACAAGGCGCTGTTCAAGGAAGACGAACTGCTGATCGTGCAGGGGCAGGCGCGCAACGATGCGTTCACGGGCGGCATCCGTTTCACGGCCGACACGGTGATGGATCTCGAACGCGCGCGCAGCCGTTATGCGCAGGCCGTGCGGCTGACGATGAACGGTAACGCCGACGCGGCCGCGCTGCGCCGTGTGCTCGAGCCGCACGTGTCGAAGGACGATCCCGCGGCCACGGCTGCGGTCGAGGCGCCTGCGCCGCGCGGCGGCGGGCGCGACGGCGGCCGTCGCCCGCAGGCGCCGCTGCCGAACGGGCTCGCGGTGCAGGTTCACTACAGCAACGCGCGGGCGCAAGGCGAAATGCGCCTCGGCGACGCATGGCGCGTGAAGCCGAGCGACGTGCTGCTCGCGGAGCTGCGTGCGGCGTTCGACGGCAGCGTCGTCGAAATCACGTACTGACCGCGCTTCAGCCGACGGCTGTCGCGCCACGCGGCCCGCCGCATCGCCATCGTGCGGTGCGGCGGGCCGTTTTGCATGTTCACGCAAGCGGGTCTTGGGCTGGCCATCCGGACGCTATACAATCCGGCGCTGGCCGCACGAACGCGGCGCCGATCGCCGCTCGTCCGGCAGGTGGCGCCGGTATCGCGCGCATGAACGGGGGCGGATCCGTGCGGCGAGCGGCGACATGCGACAAGGTCGTCCGGAGCCGGATGCCTGGAAATGGCCCGTTGCGACAACAATGAACTGACAGTCACCACATGACCATGGCCAATGGGAACCCGCCGCAGCGGATCCTCGTGATCCGGATCGATTTTTTGGGCGACATGCTGTGCACGACGGCGTTTCTCGGTGCGCTGAAGGAGCGCTGGCCCGGCGCGGAACTGCATGTGGTCGCGAACCGCTACAACGCGGCCGCGCTGGCCGGAAACCCGGACGTGGACATGATCCACACCTACGTGTACAGCCGCCAATGCGAACGCAACGACCGTCCCGGGCGGATGCGTGCATTCTTCGACCGGCTGCGGCTCGTGCGTCGCCTGCGCCGCTTGCGGTTCGACCTCGTGGTCGTGCCGAACGGCGGCATGCATCGCAGCAGCATGCAGTTCGCGCGCCAGATCGGCGCGAAGGATTGCCGCTGGCACGATGCCGAGACCGAATTCGACGATCGCAAGCCCGAGCATGTCGCGCAGCGGCCGATGTGCCACGAAGCACTGTCGGGTTTCCGGCTCGTGCCCGAGCTCGGCCGCGCCGATCTCGACCGGATCGAGTTGTCGGTCCATCCCGACCGCGCGCTGCAGGACGCGTGGCATCGGCTGCTCGGCGCGCGCACGAAGCCGCGGGTCGGGCTGTTCGTGACGAACAAGGCGGCCGAGCGCCGCTGGCCCGCGGACCGTTGGCACGACCTCGCCGAGCGGCTTGCGCCGAGCGTCGATGTCATCGTGTTTCGCGACCCGGCCGTGGGTCACGCGCCCGAGGACGACTCGTGGCGCGACGTGAACGCCCGCCATGTCGCGCCTTCGTCGGTCGCCGATCTCGTGGCGGCCGCGAGCCTGCTCGATGCGATCGTCTCGGCCGACAGCGCCCCCGTGCACCTCGCGTCGGCGCTCGGCGTGCCCGTCGCCGCGCTGTTCGAGGATCGTCCCGAGAAATACCTGCGCTGGCACCCGCTCGGTGTGCCGCACGTGATCCTGCGCGCCGGCGCGACCGTCGACGCGATCGGTGTCGACGCGGTCGAGCGCGCGGTGCGTCATCTGCTGCCGCAGGCCACCCATCGCGACGAACCGCTGGCCGACGTAGCCTGCCCGCGGCCGGCTGCCGATGTCGCGACGCCGGTGATCTTGGCAGCCTCATAACCCCACGGGCGCCACGGGCGTCACAAGCCCCGCGCGTGCGGCACCGGCCCGGCATTGGCATTGGCATTGGCATTGGCATTGGCATCGACACCGACACCGACACCGACACCGACACCGACACCGACACCGACACCGACACCGACACCGACACCGACACCGACACCGGCGCGCGGTGCGCGCGGTGCGCCTGCCGGGCATCCCTCCATGAGCAGGGCCGTATCAGGGTAGCCGCACGGCCGATTCGCCAGGCCGCGCCGGCTGCTGCAAAATCCTGTACATTGCCAGCCTTGTTCAGCCAGCCGGATACCCGAATCGCCGTGGCCCTGTTTTCTTCCGCCCGCCCGCCCAGAACCATCCTCGTGGCCGCGCCGCGCCGTATCGGCGACGTGCTGCTGACGACGCCGCTCGTCCGTTCGCTGAAGGCCCGCTGGCCGGATGCGCAGATCGACATGCTGGTGTTTCGCGGCACCGAAGGCGTGCTCGAGCACAATCCGGACGTGCGGCGCGTGATCGTCGTCGCGCAGCGCGCGGGCTTCCGCGAGCGGTTGCGCGACGCGCTGTCGATGTGGCGCCGCTACGATCTTGCGTGCGCGGCGCTGAGCTCCGACCGGCCGCGCTTCTACAGCTGGTTCGCGGGCCGCAAGCGGGTGGGTCTCGTCGATCCGAACCGCGTGACGTGGCTCACGCGGATGATGCTGAACGGGATCGCGATCAATCATCACGAATCCGCGCATACGGTCGTCAGCACGCTGGCACTCGCGCCGGTGATCGGCATCGAGCCGGTGTCCGAGGTCGTCGCACCCGGCATCGGCGACGATCCGGCACGGCGTGCGCGTTTCGACGCGTGGCTCGCCGAGTCACCCGCGATCCGCGCCGGCAAGCCGCTGGTTGTCCTGCATCCGTATCCGATGTTCCGTTACAAGCAGTGGCGGCTCGACGGCTGGGTCGAGATGATCGGCTGGCTGCGCGAGCACGGCTATGCGGTCGCGCTGTCGGGCGGCCCGGCCGACAGCGAGCGCGAGTATGCGGAGCAGGTCGCGGCCGAAGCGGGCGGCGACGTGCTGAACCTGGTCGGACGCCTGACGTTCGGCGAAAGTGCCGAACTCGTCCGGCGCGCGCGGCTTTTCATCGGGCCCGATACCGGCGCGACGCACGTCGCGGCCGCGACCGGCACCGACACGATCGCGCTGTTCGGTCCGTCCGACCCGGTGCGCTGGGGCCCGTGGCCGCAGCACTGGCCGGCGACCGAGAATCCGTGGCCGCTGCGCGGCTCGGGGCGGCACGGGAATGTGTGGCTGCTGCAGGGGGAGGGCGATTGCGTGCCGTGCCGGCACGAGGGCTGCGAGCGCAAGGTCGACAGCCGCAGCGACTGCCTCGTCAATCTCGGTGCGCAGCGCGTGAAGGCCGCAGCGGCCGAGATGCTCGGACTGAATCCGCCGGGCCCGGCCGCGGTCAACGTCGATACGTCACGGCTGCATCGCGCCGGTTCCGACTGACGCGCGGGCGGCGCGCGCCGTTCTTTTTGTCGTTCTGGATAGCCTGCTTCGCGACGGGCCGCGCTGAACGCGCGCAGCCCGGTCGCTTCGACGGCGGGTGCCGCCGCCGCCGAAGTCGGTCGGCAGCACGGCGCAGTCCGCCGCGCGTCAAGCGTTACGCGCTGCGCCGGATCGCCGACGTCTCGCGCGGCAGCGCCTCGCCGCGCTCGCCGCAGCCGAGCAGGATACCGGCCAGCAGCACGATCAGGTGCCCTTCGGCGAAATCGAGCAGCAACGAATTCGCGAGACTGCCGATCGCGAAGATCGCGAGCCAGGCGAGCAGCAGATGCCGCGAGCGCGGGTCGAGCGCGCGGCTGCCGCGTGCGATCTGCACGATCAGGTTGATGAACAGCAGCAGGCCGAGCGTCCCGAGCTGCACGGACATCAGCAGGTATTCGTTGTGCGGGTTCGACGTCAGCTGGCCCTCGGCGGCCGTCTTGCCGGCCGTGAGTTTCTCGAATTCGGATTCGAGGCCGCCCGCACCATAGCCGATCACCGGGCGCTGGCGATACAGTTCGAAGCCCTTCTTGTACCACTCGAGGCGCAGCCCGGTCGACGTCGCCGCATCGCTCTGCCGATACTGCTGCACTTCCGACACGACCTTGATGAGCCGGCCGTTGTGAACCGTGCAAGCCGCGACCACCAGCGCGATGCCGGCCAGGACGAACACCCCGGCGACGAGCCCCGCGCGCAGCGCCGACCGGCGGCGCAGCAACAGCACGAAACGCACCGCGACGACGAGGATCAGCAGCAGCGCGATGACTTGCCCGGTGCGCCCCTGCAGCATCACGAAGACGTTCACCAGCGACCACGCGGCGATGGCGGCGCAAGCGACACGCGACAGCGTCGTGCGCGCCGACAGCGCGAGATCGGCGGCCTGGTAGAACAGCAGCGCGCCGAACATGCCGGCTGCGATGTGGTTCTTGAACACCCATGCGCGCGACAGCGGCAGCTGGGTCGCATGCGCGGGCCCGATCGCGGTCAGCCCGAGATAGTTGGTCGTCGACAGCAGCAGGATGACGCACAGCGTGGCGAACCAGCAGCGCTGCACGATCGGCGCCCAGTTCGAATGGCGGAACGCGAGCACGGCAAAAGGCAGCAGCAGCAGCTTGTCGTATTTGGCGACCCAGTTCCACGCCTTGGCGTGCGGCGCAACCGTATAAGTGACGCTGATGGCCAGCGCGGCGAGGATCAGGAGTGCCGCGAGCGAAGCCTGGTCGGTGACGAACGAGCGCAGGTCACGCCAGAATTCGGGGGAGATGACGAGCGCGGCGGCGAACAGCCCGCAGAAGACGTTGGTCAGCGCGGTCGAGACCGGCACCATGCAGAGCGCGGCAACGGCGAAGGCGCGGGCGGCGGTCAGGCGCCGCGTGGCGGGAGCGGAAAACGAAAGCATCGGAACCTGTCGAATGGACGAATGCGGCTTGCGGGCATCGTGCTGCGCGCCGCGCGCCCCGGCGGGAGAGCCGGGACGAACGGCGCAGAGTATACGCGAAGCAGGGGGCGTTTCCGCGCTGTTTTCGGGGCCCGATCAGCTGAACGCGCGCTTGATCCGCGAACGCAGCAGCGCGCGCTTCAGGCGGCCTTCGATGGCCGGCGTGTCGAGCGCGACGCGCGTGCCGGCCGGTTCGCCGCGATGCAGGAAGTAGCGGTCGAACGTCGCCTGGGTCATGCCCCATTTGTTGAGGAACTGGCGGCGGCCGTCGTTCTTGACGATCTTGCCCGTGCTTTTCTGCTGGAAGTGGTAGACGAGGCTGTCGCCGGCACCGATGAAGATCCGGCAGCCTGCATCCCAGAATTTCATCGAGAAATCGTTGTCGCTGCTCATGCCGGGCGACAGTTCGCTGCTGTAGCCGCCGATCCGGTTCCACCAGTCGCGGTGCACGAGCGTCGGCGGCCAGGTCGAGCCGAGCCAGTCCGCGCGCGCGAGCTTCGGGGCCGCCGCGACGAGGCCCGCCGCATCGAAATGCTCGGCGTCGCGGCCGAAACTGCTGACCACGACGCACGGGTTGCGCGTGTCGACCGGCTCGATCATCGTGCCCGACAGCATGAACAGGTCGGTCGGCATCCGTTCGATGCGGCGCACGAGCGCCGTGTCCCAGCCGGGGCAGCAGAACATGTCGTCGTTCATGTAGACGACGTAGTCGCGGGTCGCGCGTGCGGCGGCCCAGTTCACCGCGTGGCAGATGCCGATGTTGGTCGGCGACGCGGTGTGTTCGATGCCTTCGCTGCGCACCCAGTCGAGCGTGCCGTCGGAGCCGTCGTTCACGTGGACGATGATCTGGTGGTCGTACGCGGAGTGGCGGCGCAGGCTGTCGACGACGAGCTTGAGGTACGGCAGGTTGTTCCAGGTCGGAATGATGATGGAGAACATGGCGGTCGGATTCGGTGGTCGTCGTGGCGGGCGGCGCGCGGCGCCGCCTGTCGGGCGAGCGGGCACGCGCGGCGCGGGCAGCCCGGCATTGTAACGCCGCGCCGGTCGCGTGCCGGGCGGGCGCTCAGCGCGCCCGTTCGTGGCCGAGCTTCAGGAACCGGTAATACACGGTTTCCGCGTTGAACACGGCGATCATGAAGCCGGCGCGGCCGTCGAGGAAGCCGCGTCGCAGCACGTAGGTGCGCACGAACGCCCAGGCGCCGCGCGCGAGCGCCTTGCCGAAGCCGCCGCGCTGGCCGGCCGCGCGGCGCTGGCGCGCGCCGGCCGTCGAATATGCGTCGAGCTTGCGCACGACGGTTTCGAAATCCTCGTACGAGTAGTGCATCAGCTTGCCGGACAGGCGCTGCGCCGCGCCGTCGAACACGAGGCGCTCGTGCACGAGATCGTCCGAGAAGCGCGCGCAGCCGCGCCGGAACAGGCGCGGCACCCAGTCCGGATACCAGCCGCTGTGATGGATCCACTGGCCGCAGAAGCTCGACAGCCGGTCGACCGCATAGACCTGCGCGTCCGGTGCGCGGATCGTGTCGCGGATCGACTGCGCGAGTTCAGGAGTGACGACTTCGTCGGTATCGAGGGACAGGATCCAGTCGGTGTCGAGCGCGTCGAGCGCGCGGTTCTTCTGCGGGCCGAAGCCCGGCCAGTCGCGCTCGACGATCACGCGCGCGCCGTGCGCCTGCGCGATCGCGACCGTATCGTCGGTGCTGCCGCCGTCGATGACGACGACGTCGTCGGCGAACGACAGCGCGGCAAGGCACTGCGCAAGCCGCGCGGACGCATTGAGGGCGATGAGGGCGACGCCGAGGGAGGGTTCAGCCATGAAATCGTCGGAAACGCGGAGAAAACGGTGAGCGGCAGTATACCTGCGGGCCAGCCGCCAGCCGCCAGTCGCCAGTCGCCAGCCGCCAGCCGCCGACCGCTTCGGCCCCGTGTCGGCCATGACCGTGCCCGCCGGGGCGGTGCGGCTATAATGTTGAGCCCTTTTCGGCACCCGCCCGACAGGGCGACATCCCGGGCGGCCATGCCCGGGCGCCGCTTCGCGGCTCAAGAAGGATTGCCTTGGAAACCCAGAACACTCTTCGCAAACCGATGGACGGCACGGGCACCTCGCCCGTGACGGTCCTCAAGCGCCTGTGGCCGTACATCCGGCCGCTGATCGGCATCGTGGTGCTCGCCGTGATGACGATGGGCGTCGTCGCGGCCACCGAGGCCGGTATCCCGGCGTTGCTCAAGCCGCTCCTCGACCACGGCTTCGGCGCGCACGGCAGCGACCGTGCGAAATGGTACGTGCCGATCGCGGTGATCGGCCTCGCGCTCGTGCGCGGGGTGTCCCAGTACACGTCGAATTACCTGCTCAACTACGTATCGAACCGCATCCTGCTGCAACTGCGGCTCGAGATGTTCCAGCGGATGATCCATACCGGCGCGTCGTTCTTCCAGCGCGAAACCGCGAGCACGGTGATCAACGCGATCGTGTTCGAGGTCAACCAGATCCTGTCGGTGCTGACGGGCGTGATGGTCACGCTGGTGCGCGATTCGCTGACGGTGATCTTCCTGCTCGGCTACCTGTTCTACCTGAACTGGCGGCTCACGCTGATCGTCGCGGTGATCCTGCCGGGCATCGGCTGGCTCGTCAGCAAGATCAACCGCCGCCTGCGCCGCCTGAACCGCGAGCACCAGACGCTGACCAACGAGCTGTCGTACATCGTCGAGGAGACGGTCGGCGGCTACAAGGTCGTCAAGGTGCACAACGGCGAAGCGTACGAGATCGACCGCTTCACGCAGATGAGCAAGCGCCTGCGCGGCTACGCGATGCGCATGACGGTTTCCGGCGGCCTCGCTCAGCCGCTCACGCAGTTCCTCGCGTCGATCGCGCTCGCGGTCGTGATCACGATCGCGGTCGTGCAGTCGTCGAACGACCAGACGACGGTCGGCGGCTTCGTCGCGTTCGTCACGTCGATGCTGCTGGTGATCTCGCCGCTCAAGCACCTGATCGACGTCAACCAGCCGCTGCAGCGCGGGATGACGGCCGCCGAGCTGATCTTCGGGCTGATCGACGAGCCGGCCGAGCCGCAGGGCGGCGGCCGGCTGTTGCCGCATGCGCGCGGCGAGATCGAGTTCCGCAACGTGTCGTTCGACTACGGCGCGACCGAGCGGCCGACGCTCGACCGCATCTCGTTCAAGGTCGCGCCGGGTGAAATGATTGCGCTCGCGGGCCCGTCCGGCAGCGGCAAGACGACGCTCGTGAACCTGCTGCCGCGCTTCTTCGACCCGACCGACGGCGCGATCCTGGTCGACGGCGTGCCGGTGGCCGACTACGACCTCCACGCGCTGCGCGGCCAGATGGCGATGGTCAGCCAGGACGTCGTGCTGTTCAACGACACGATCGCCGCGAACGTCGCGTACGGGCAGACGCCCGACCGCGCGCGCGTGCAGGCCGCGCTCGAGGCCGCGAACCTCGCCGATGCGGTCGCCGCGATGCCCGACGGGCTCGACACGCTCGTCGGCGGCAACGGGATGCGGCTGTCCGGCGGCCAGCGCCAGCGGCTCGCGATCGCGCGTGCGATCTACAAGGACGCGCCGATCCTGATTCTCGACGAAGCGACCTCGGCGCTCGACTCGGAATCGGAGCGCCACGTGCAGGCCGCGCTCGAGCGGCTGATGGAGGGCCGCACGACGCTCGTGATCGCGCACCGGCTGTCGACGATCGAGCGCGCGGACCGCATCCTCGTGCTCGAGGCCGGCAAGATCGTCGAAGAGGGCAGCCACGACGAATTGCTGCGCCACGGCGGCCTCTACGCGCACCTGCACCGGATCCAGTACCAGCAGCAGGCGGCGTAACGCGCGGTTACGTAGCCGCGCGATACCGTGTGCTAGTCTTCATCGGGCAGGTCGAGTGGTTTCGTTCGACGTGACGACACGGAGGGAACGCACGATGAAGAAGATGCACGGAATGATGCTGGCCGCGGTGATCGCGGCGGGTTTCGCCGCACCGGCCGCGATGGCGCAGGACCACGACAACCACCACGACCAGGGCGGCCACGGCATGCAGCACGGCCACGGCCCGAAACACATGCCGCCCGGCCAGATGCGTCATGACGACGACGTGCCGCCGCGCTGGGCCGACCAGCCGCGCCGCGAATGGCACAAGGGCGACCGGCTTCCCCCCGAGTTCCGCGATCGCCAGTACGTGATCGACGACTGGCGCGGCTATCACCTGAGCCCGCCGCCGCGCGGCTATCAATGGGTCGGCGTCGGCGGGGATCACCTGCTGGTGCAGATCGGTTCCGGCATCGTGCTGCGGATCGGCGACTGACCTTGCCGATCGTCCGGCGCGTATCGCGATGCCGCGGTGCGCGCCGGGCAGCCGGCCCGCCGCGTCACTTTGCCGCTGCGTGGCGGAACCAGCGGCGCTCGATTCTCGACATCACCCAGCACACGCCCAGCGCGCACACGGTGCCGAGCGTCACTTCACCGAGCCGCATCAGCGGAACATCCCACAGCGGGCCGTTGCCCGGAAACAGCAGCACGATCGTCGCGGTTACGCCGCCGAGCCGTGCCGCGCTGCCGACGTTCAGGCACCAGCAGCAGACGATCACGACCGCGACGGTAATCGCATACGCGACGAGGCGGTCGCCGCCGAGTGCCGCGCCGGCGAAGCCGAGCACGCCGCCGACCATCGCGCCGACGAACTGGTCGCGCGACAGCGACATCGTGTCCGAGTAGTTGTGCTGCGTGACGGCGATCGCGGTGATCGCCGCCCATACGGCCTGCTCGGTGTGCATCGCGCGGCCGATCACGTAGGCGAGGCACGCGCTGCACACGGCCTGCAGCGCCATCAGCCCGCCTTGCGCGAGCCGTTCGCTGAATGACAGCCCCTTGAACAGATCGAAGATCGACTGCTGGATCTGCTGGCGGGCTTCGTTGAGTGTCCTGATCGTATCCATCATGCGTTGGCCAAGAAGCGGGTAGCGGCGGCGCGCGGGCGTCAGTGCGCCTGTTCGGGCGATGCGGCGGCCGGTTCGTCGGCCGCCGCGTCGCCGTTCTCGACGCGCGTTTCGGGCATCACGAGCCAGACCAGCAGCACGGCCAGCGCACCGGCGCCCGCGAGCCCGAAGAAGCTGACCGCATTCCCGAAATGATCGGCGACGTAGCCGGCAGCCGCGGTGCTGAGCGTCGCGCCGATCCCGGCCGCGAGCCCGAACAGCCCGATGCACAGGTTGTAGCGGCCCTTGCCGCCCGCGACGTCGGCCGCGATCAGCGGCAGCATCACGCCGAACACGGCCGCGCTGATGCCGTCGAGCATCTGCACCGGCACCAGCAGGTACGGGCTGCTCACGCCCGCGAACAACAGCGCGCGCACCGGCAGCGCGGAGAAGCCGAGCAGCAGGATCGGCCGGCGCCCCCAGCGCTGCGCGGAGCGGCCGACCCACGGCGACAGCATCGCGACGATCGCCTGCGGCACGATGATGCACGCGGCGATCACGAGCTGCACGTTCTCGCCCATCCCGGCCGTGACTTCACCGGCCGCGAGGTTCAGCATCGCCGCGTTCGACAGGTGGAACAGCACGACGCACGCCGCGAAGATCAGCATCCGGCGGTCGCGCAGCAGTTCGAGCAGTGTCTCGCGTTCGCCGGCTTCGTCGTGGTCGCCGTGATCGTCGGGCTTCGACGATTGCGGGATCACTTCGTGTGTCGGCTGGATCATCGCGAGTGCGAACAGCGCGGGCAGTGCCAGCACGGCGGTCAGCCAGAACACCGCACGCGCGGAGAAGTATTCGCCGGTGAGCCCCATCAGGCCCGCCGCGACCGCGCTGCCGATCGATGCCCAGCGCGCGTTGCGGCCGAGCCGGTCGCCGAGGTCGGCGCGGCCGACGAGCGAGAACGAGATCGCGGCCATCGCCGGCACGAGCATGCAGCTCGCGAAACCGTGGAACACCTCGGCGGCGATCACCGGCACGATCGTCGGGCTCGACGCGAGCAGCACCGCGGACAGGATGATGGCCGCGATCGCCCACGCGGCCGCGCCTTTCTTGTTCTTCAGCGCATCGACGGCGGCGCCGCCCGGCACCTGGCTGACCATCGCGCTGATCGTGCCGATCGACAGCACCATGCCGATCTCGCCCTGCGTCCACTTGTGCGACGCGAGGTAGGACGCGATGAACGGACCGAACCCGGTTTGAACGTTTGCAACGAAGAAGTTGAGCCAGTCGAGGGACCGGAGACTGCGTACGCTGACGGAATGCTTGATCGTCATCGGGTCGTACTCGCAGACGAAGCCGGTGCCGGGGCAACGGGCGGGTAGACCGCGACGATCGGCTTGTCGGCCGCGTAGGGCGGCGCCGCCTTGATCTGTGCGTCGTTCAGGTCGAGCTGCGGGCGCAGCGCCTTGTCGCGCGTGACGAAGCGCAGCGCGCCCCAGCTCGCGGCGATCGAACGGCGGTCGGTATTGACGAGCCCGCCGAGGTCGAGCACGACAGCCTGCGGCTGCGACGCGCGGTCGATCAGCACGTCGACGACGCGGCCGATCTTCGTGCCGTTCGGGCGCTCGACGTCGCTGTCGAGCAATGGCAGGCGCGTCGCGGGCGAGGCCGCGGCCGAACCCGACAGCGGCACGGCCTTGGGCCGCGCGGCAGGCGGCAGGTCGCCCGACGGCACGTCGAGCACGATCGGCTCCTGTTTGCCGCCCGGCGTGAAGCGGAACACGTTCCACGGGAAGATGACCTTGCGGTCGCCGACGCCCATGAAGCCCTGCAGGTTGACGACCATCTCGCGCGGCTTGCCGCTCGCGTCGGTCACCATGTCGACCGCGCGGCCGATCACCTTGCCGTTGCGGCGCGCGACTTCGCTGTCGAGCAGCGCATGGATCTGCGTGCGGTCGAGCGGGCGCGTCGCGACGATCGGCGCGGGCGGAGGCGGCGGTGGCGTCGGCGATTCGGGGCGCTGCACGGGCTTGGGCCGCGTGACTTCGCGGTGCGGCTTTTTCGGCGCTTCCGGCCCTTCCGGCTGCGTCGGCGCCGGCACGGGCGGCATCGTCAGCGGTTCGCCGGCGGTTTCCTGGACGGGTTCGACGAGCGCCTCGCTGATCGGCGCGGGCGGATTCTGGACCGGCAGCAGCCCGCAGCCGGACAGCAGCGCGGCGGCGGCGAGAATCAGGAAGACCGTCGACGACGGCAACGACTTGCGGGATGCGGGAAACGGAAGTCCGCCGCTCATTGACACTCACTCCATGGGTCGGGGGCGGCCCGAGGGCACGCGGCTGGCGATGGATGGCGGGTGCGGGCGGCGCACCACGCGACGGGAGATTTTAACGTGTCTTCCTTTCAGGGCCGATTTCGACGGCTTGCTGGAGGCGGACTGTCGGGAAAAGGTAGGGATCGGCGGCGGTCGCGTCGCCGTGGGGCGACGGGGAAGTGGCCGGGCGAGGGGCCGTGCGCATGGGTGCCGGCCCGGCCTGCCGCCGTCATGGCGGGCAGGCGCGGGCGCTGCATGAAAGCAGGGGGAAACCGGGCGTCAGGCTTCCGGGTACCACGCGTCGGAGAATTCGCTGACCTGCACGTCGGTCAGTTCCGGACGGGCGGCGAGCCAACCGCGCACGAGTTCGCGATCGGCGTCGGTCGTCGTGCCGCGCGGTGCGCCGGAGATCACGTACGCGCCGATGCCTTCGTCCGCCGACGCGACGGTCAGCAGACCGTTCGCTTCGACGAAGTCGATGAACGCGTCGATCAGCTGGCCGCGTTCGAGGTCGGTCAGTTCATTGCGGTAGTGCGCGGTCGCGTTGAACGCGAGTTCCTGGAATTCGCCGATGTGGAGTTTCTTGCGCTGGCGGCGGTTGTGGCCTTGGCTCATGGTGTGTGGTGAGTGAATGAGAGGGGAATGGATCGTGCGGCCGGAGGCGGCAGCGAAAGGATGACGCATGGCGCCGTCTCGATCGCGTGTCATCGCGGGGGCGATCGTGAAACCATTCGTGAACATTGACGCGATGGGCGTTTCGTGATGCGGCTTGGCCCGGCGGCTCATCGCGCGCATGACCGAATGATACAGGGACGGCGGGCTGCCTCGGCTTTGCTATGGTCGGCGGCTACTCGAACGACAACGAGGGTCGCATGTCGGACGATCGCAATTCGTTCACTGGACGTATCGATCTCGAGGCGGGCGGCCTGTTTTTCCGGTGTTCTGAAATGCCGACCGATACGCGGGAAAAGCTGGCCGCGTTCACGCGCGAAGAACCGGGTCGCCCGTTGTTCGGCGGCGAACTGAAGATCGCTCCGTCGTCATGCCTCGAAGAGGATCTGTATGTGACCGGAATCGACGCAATCGAATTCATCGACAAGTGGGCCGAAACGTTTGGCGTGCAGGCCGGCGATTTTCCCTGCGGCCGCTATTTCGGCCCGGAGGAACAGGATACGGTGACGACGTTTCTCGCGATGTTTTCCGGGCGTTATCGCCAACCACCGCGCGTGCCGTTGACGCTCGGCATGCTGGAGGAAGCGATGCGGCTCGGCCGTTGGGACAGCAATGCGATCGAGCGGGCCGCAACGCCAACCGCTCACCCGAAATAACCGGACTCGAACGGCCGTTACATCAGCACGATGTCGTATTGCTCCTGGCTCAAATTCGACTCGACCTGCAGCGACACCGGCTTGCCGATGAAGTCGATCAGCATCGCGAGATGTTGCGATTCCTCGTCGAGGAACAGGTCGATCACCTGCTGCGCGGCGATCACGCGGAATTCGCGCGGGTTGAATTGCCGGGACTCACGCAGGATCTCGCGCAGGATGTCGTAGCACACGGTACGCGACGTTTTCACCTGGCCCTTGCCCTGGCAGGTCGGGCACGGTTCGCACAGCACGTGCGCGAGCGATTCGCGCGTGCGCTTGCGTGTCATCTCGACGAGCCCGAGCTGGGAGAAGCCGTTGACCGTCACGCGCGTGCGGTCGCGCGACAGCGCCTTCTTCAGCTCGGACAACACCGCGTCGCGATGCTCGGCGTTCTCCATGTCGATGAAGTCGATGATGATGATCCCGCCGAGGTTGCGCAGGCGCAGCTGCCGCGCGATCGTGTGCGCGGCCTCGAGGTTGGTCTTGAAGATCGTGTCGTCGAAGTTGCGCGCACCGACGTAACCGCCCGTGTTCACGTCGATCGTCGTCATCGCCTCGGTCTGGTCGATCATCAGGTAGCCGCCCGACTTCAGGTCGACACGGCGCGACAGCGCGCGCTGGATCTCCGTCTCGATGTTGTACAGGTCGAACAGCGGCCGTTCGCCCGTGTAGTGGTGCAGCTTCGGGCTCACGGCCGGCGTAAACTCGGCCGCGAATTCGGAGAGGCGCTGGTAGGTCTCGCGCGAATCGACCTGGATGCGTGTCGTGTCGTCGTTCGCGAAATCGCGCAGCACGCGCTGCGCGAGATCGAGATCCTGGTACAGCAGGCTCGTCGCCGGCAGCCGCTGCGCCTGCCCGACGATCGTCGCCCACGTCTTGCGCAGGTACGTGACGTCGCCGGCGAGTTCGTCGGAAGTTGCATCCTCGGCGATCGTGCGCACGATGTAGCCGCCTTTCTCGTCCGGCGGGATCACGGCGGTCAGCCGTGCGCGCACGGCTTCGCGCTCGGCCTCGCTCTCGATCTTCTGCGAGATGCCGATATGCGGCTCCTGCGGCAGGTAGACGAGCGTGCGGCCCGCGATGCTGACCTGCGTCGACAGCCGGGCGCCTTTCGTGCCGATCGGATCCTTGATCACCTGGACCATCAGCGTCTGGCCCTCGAACACGGTCTTTTCGATCGGCTGGTGCGGCGCGCCCGACTGCGGCTCGCCCGCGAGGCGCGGATGCCAGATGTCGGCGACGTGCAGGAACGCCGCGCGTTCGAGGCCGATGTCGATGAATGCCGACTGCATGCCGGGCAGCACGCGCACGACCTTGCCGAGATAGATGTTGCCGACCCGCCCGCGCGACAGCGTGCGCTCGACGTGAAGCTCCTGCACCGCGCCTTGCTGGACGAGTGCGACCCGCGTTTCCTGCGGCGTGAGGTTGATCAGGATTTCTTCGTTCATGGTGGGATTCAGAAGGCGACACGCGCGGCGCGCAACAGCGCCGCGGTCTCAAAAAGGGGCAGACCCATGATACCTGAATGGGAACCGTCGATTCGCTCGATGAACTCGGCCGCGCGCCCCTGGATCGCGTACGCGCCGGCCTTGCCGAACGGCTCGCCGGTGTCGACGTAGCGGGCGAACGCGTCGCGCGATGCATTTGAAAAGCGTACCGACGAGCGCGACAGCGCGGGCGGCAGGAGTTCGCCGTCGGCGCCGATCACGGCGACGGCGGTCAGGACTGCGTGTTCGCGGCCCGCGAGGCGGGTGAGCATCGCGAGCGCATCGTCGGCGTCAGCCGGCTTGCCGAGGATCGCGCCGTCGATCGTGACGGTGGTGTCCGCCACGAGTACTGGCGCGGCCGGCTTGCCGCTCGCGACGAGGCGCGCACGCGCGGCCTCGGCCTTGGCGACGGTCACGCGCCGCACGTAGGCATCGGCGGCTTCGCCGGGCAGTTCGGCCTCGAGCGCCTCGGCGTCCTCGTCGGGGCGCGGCAGCAGCAGCTCGAAGCGTACGCCGATCTGCTGCAGCAGCTCCTGGCGGCGCGGGCTTTGTGAAGCGAGGTAAAGGGTCGGGAAAAGTGCGGGGGACGTGCTGGACGGCATGGTGTCGTTATCTCGGTGAGCGCGCGAGGCGCGCGTCTCGAGGACGACACGTCATGCGCGGTGGTAGGGGTGATTCTGCGTGATGCTCCACGCCCGGTAAAGCTGTTCGGCGAGCAGCACGCGCACCATCCCGTGCGGCAGCGTCATGCTCGAGATGCGCAGCAGCACGTCGGCACGCGCTTTCAGTTCCGGATCGAGCCCGTCGGCACCGCCGATCACGAACGCGACGTCGCGGCCGTCCTGCTGCCAGCCGGGCAGCGCCTGCGCGAGCTGCATCGTGGTCCAGTCGCGGCCGCGCTCGTCGAGCGCGACGAGGCGCGCGCCCTTCGGCAACGCGGCCTCGATCTTCTGCCGCTCGGCCGCCATCACGCTCTCGGCGCTGCGGCCGCCCGAACGCAGTTCGGGCTTGATCTCGCGCAACTCGATGCGCAGTTCCGGCGGCATCCGCTTCGTGTATTCGTCGAAGCCGGACGCGATCCAGCCCGGCATCTTGTGGCCGACCGCAAGAATGAAAAGCTTCATCGGGAGACGCGTAACGACTCGGGGCTCAACGGCGGCGGGCGGCCGTCTTGCGCGCCGGGCGTGCGGGCGCGGCTTCTTCCTCGTCCTCGTCGCCTTCGCTGGCCGTGGCGAAACCGTTCCCCTTGCCGCCGCCGAGCTTCATCCGCACGGGCTTGTCGCCCCAGATTTCCTCGAGGTTGTAGTACTGGCGCAGCGCCGGTTGCAGGATGTGCACGACCGCGTCGCCGCAGTCGACGAGCACCCATTCGCCGGTGTCTTCGCCTTCGGAGCTGACGACGTCGCCGCCGGCTTCCTTGACCTTGTCGCGCACGTTCGACGCGAGCGCCTTGGTCTGGCGGTTGGAGGTGCCCGAAGCGACGACCACGCGGTCGAACAGTTCGGTCAGGTGGCTGGTGTTGAACACCTTGATGTCTTGCGCCTTGACGTCTTCGAGGGCGTCGACGATCACGCGCTGCAGTTTGCGAATATCCATGGATTCAGGAATGGTAGAGGCGATGTTGAAGAATATAGGCCCATACGGCGGCCGGCACATGCTCGGCCGATGCGTCGGGCATTTGTGCATGGCGCGCGATGCATTCGCGCAGGTGTGCGCGGATGTCGGTCGCGGCGATGTCGAACGAAAGGGTCGTATCGATCAGCAGGTGGCCGCCCGGCGTGGCCTTCAGCACGTCGGCGCCGGCCTGCCGCGTGGCGATTTCCCGCGCGACGTCCGGCGGCGCCGCGCCGAGCTCGAAGCCCGGGCGCGTCGACACGCAGATGTGCGCGTAGTCGAACAGCGTGCGCCAGTCGCGCCAGGTGTCGAGGCGCACGAGCTGGTCGGCGCCGATCAGCAGCGACAGCGACGCGTCCGGGCCGATCCGCGCGCGCCAGCGCGCGAGCGTCTCGACCGTGTAGGTCGGGCCGGCGTGCTCGATCTCGTCGGTGGCGACGGTCACGGTCACGCCCGGCAGCACGAGCGAATCCGCGGCCGCGCGGGTCATCGCGAGCCGATGCTCGGCGGCCGACACGTCGCGCTTCTGGTACGGCTGCCCGGCAGGCAGCAGCACGAGTTCGGTCAGGCCGAGCAGCCCGGCGAACCGGCGCGCGAGCGCGAGATGGCCGTCGTGGATCGGGTCGAAAGTGCCGCCCAGCAGGCCGATACGACGCGGCAGCGGGGCGGGGCGGGCGATGGTGTCCAGAAAAACGTGTCCTGTTCTTGAGGCGGCGGGGCGCGGCGGGCTCAGACCCAGTCGCGCGGCACGAGGAACTCGCTCAGGCGCGCTTCCGGCGAGCCCGGCTCGGGTTGCCAGTTGTAGCGCCAGTTCGCGACCGGCGGCATCGACATCAGGATCGATTCGGTCCGGCCGCCGCTTTGCAGGCCGAACAGCGTGCCGCGGTCGAACACGAGGTTGAATTCGACGTAGCGGCCGCGCCGGTAAGCCTGGAAGTCGCGCTCGCGCTCGCCGTACGGCAGCGCGACACGACGCTCGACGATCGGCAGGTACGCGTTCAGGAACGCGTCGCCGACGCTTTGCATCATCTCAAACGAGCGTTCGAATCCGGGCTCGGAGAAATCGTCGAAGAAGATCCCGCCGACGCCGCGCGTCTCGTTGCGGTGCTTCAGGAAGAAATACTCGTCGCACCACGTCTTGAAACGCGGATAGAGCTCGGCGCCGAACGGCTCGAGCGCGTCCTTGCAGGTCTGGTGGAAATGCCGCGCGTCGTCCTCGAACGGATAAACCGGTGTCAGATCCATCCCTCCGCCGAACCAGAAGACCGGCGCCTCGCCGGGTTTCGTCGCGATCAGCATCCGCACGTTCATGTGCACGGTCGGGCAGTACGGATTGCGCGGGTGCAGCACCAGCGACACGCCGAGCGCCTCGAAGCCGCGGCCGGCCAGCTGCGGACGCGCGGCGCTCGCCGACGGCGGCAGCGCGTCGCCCGCGACGTCGGAAAAACCGATCCCCGCGCGCTCGAACACGCGGCCGCCTTCGAGAATCCGCGTGCAGCCGCCGCCGCGCAGGCGCTCTTGCGGCCCGCGCTGCCACGCATCGGTCGCGAGCGGCGTGCCGTCGAGCGCGCCGAGCGCGTCGGCGATGCGTGTCTGCAGGCCCTGAAGGTACGTGCGCACGCGCGTCACGTCGTAGGTCGAATCGGTCATGTCTGGACTGGGTGCCCCCGTGCGAAGCGGGGGCCGTAAAAAAGGCATCTGCCGGGCATTCTATCGAACCCCGGCAGAGGAGCCGCCGCCGCGCGCGGGCGGGGCGGCGGTTGCAACGTTACGCGCTCTTGCGGTTGAGCGCGCGGAAGCCGATGTCGCGGCGGTACTGCATGCCTTCGAAATTGATCTGGTTGATCGTGTCGTACGCATGCTGCTGCGCTTCGCGCACCGAATCGGCGAGGCCGACCACGCACAGCACGCGGCCGCCGGACGTCGTCAGCTTGTCGCCGTCGAGCGTCGTGCCCGCATGGAACGTGACCGCCTGTTCGGTCTCGGCCGGGATCCCGTTGATGCGGTCGCCCTTGCGCGGCGCGTCCGGATAACCGTGCGCGGCCAGCACGACGCCGAGCGCGGTGCGGCGGTCCCAGTCGAGCTCGACCGTGTCGAGCGTGCCCGCGATCGCCTGCTCGACGACCTTCGAGAAATCGCTCTTCAGGCGCGCCATGATCGGCTGCGTTTCCGGGTCGCCCATCCGGCAGTTGAACTCGAGCGTGCGCGGATTGCCTTCCTTGTCGATCATCAGGCCCGCGTACAGGAAGCCCGTGAAGCGGATGCCGTCCTTCTCCATCCCGCGCACGGTCGGCATGATGATCTCGCGCATCACGCGTGCGTGCATCTGCGGCGTGACGATCGGCGCGGGCGAATACGCGCCCATGCCGCCGGTGTTCGGGCCGCGATCCTCGTCGAGCAGGCGCTTGTGGTCCTGGCTCGAAGCCAGCGCCAGTGCGTGCTTGCCGTCGACCATCACGATGAAGCTGGCTTCCTCGCCGTCGAGGAATTCCTCGATCACGACGCGCGCGCCGGCGTCGCCGAGCTTGTTGCCCGACAGCATCATGTCGACGGCCTGATGCGCTTCGTCCAGCGTCATCGCGACGACGACACCCTTGCCGGCTGCGAGGCCGTCGGCCTTCACGACGATCGGCGCACCCTTCGCGTCGATGTACGCGTGCGCGGCGGCCACGTCGGAGAACGTTTCGTACTCGGCGGTCGGGATGCCGTGGCGCTTCATGAACGCCTTCGCGAAATCCTTCGAGCTCTCGAGCTGCGCGGCTTCGCGGGTCGGGCCGAAGACCTTCAGGCCGCGTGCGCGGAACAGGTTGACGATACCGGCCGCGAGCGGCGCTTCCGGCCCGACGAGCGTGAACGCGACGCCTTCGCTTTCCGCGAAATCGGCGAGTTCGTCGAGCGCCGTGATGTCGACGTTCTTCAGACGCTCGTCCTGTGCCGTGCCGCCATTGCCGGGCGCGACGTAGACCATCTGGACGCGCGGCGATTGCGCGAGCTTCCACGCCAGCGCATGTTCGCGGCCGCCGGAACCGACGACGAGTAGTTTCATGGGATTCCCCGCAGACTAGAAAACAGGGCGGCCGGCACGCTCAGGCGCGCCGGCCGCGGATTCGATCGGGCCGCCGCCGCAACAGGTGCGCGGCGGCCGGCATCTCATTCCTCGACGATGACGGCGTTCGTATACACGTCCTGCACGTCGTCGAGGTTCTCGAGCGCGTCCAGGAGCTTCTGCATCTTCGCCGCGTCGTCGCCGGTGAATTCGACTTCGTTCTGCGGCTTCATCGTCACTTCGGCGAGTTCGGCCTTGAAGCCCGCGGCTTCGAGCGCGTCCTTCACCGCCGAGAATGCCTGCCAGTCGCACAGCACTTCGATCGAGCCGTCGTCGTTCGTGTTCACGTCGTTCGCGCCGGCTTCGAGCGCGGCTTCCATCAGCGCGTCTTCCGACGTGCCGGGCGCGAACAGGAACTGGCCGACGTGATCGAACATGAACGCGACCGAGCCGTCGGTGCCCATGTTGCCGCCGAACTTCGAGAACGCGTGGCGGACTTCCGCGACCGTGCGGGTGCGGTTGTCGGTCAGCGTGTCGACGATGATCGCCGCGCCGCTGATGCCGTAGCCTTCGTAACGGATTTCCTCGTAGTTCGCGCCGTCCGCGCCGCCGACGCCGCGATCGATCGCGCGCTTGACGTTGTCCTTCGGCATGTTCGCGTCGGCCGCCTTGTCGACCGCGAGACGCAGGCGCGGGTTCGAGTTGACGTCGCCGCCGCCGAGGCGCGCCGCGACCTGGATTTCCTTGATCAGGCGAGTCCAGATCTTGCCGCGCTTCGCGTCGGCCGCTGCCTTCTTATGCTTGATGTTGGCCCATTTCGAATGACCAGCCATACCTTTCTCCGTGCCCGGGCGCGCAGCGCGGGCGATTGTTTCAATGTGTCGTTGAGTCGGCGGCCGTGTTGGCGGGCATGAAGCCGCGGGGCCGCGCGTGTCGAGTGGATCGAGATTTTATCACGCGGCGACCGCCGGATCGGGGCCGCCGCGCATGGCCGAACGGCCGGGTGGGCCGCCGCGGGCCGTGCCGGGGCTCAGTTCTTGGTGCCGAACAGGCGGTCGCCCGCGTCGCCCAGGCCCGGCACGATGTACGCGTGCTCGTTCAGGTGCGAATCGAGCGACGCGACGAACAGCTTCACGTCGGGGTGCGCGTCCTGGAACACCTGCACGCCTTCGGGCGCGGCCACCAGCGCGACGAACATGATGTTCGCGGCCGGCACGTTGCGGCGTTTCAGCACGTCGACCGCGTGCACCGCCGAATAGCCGGTCGCGACCATCGGGTCGCACAGGATGAAGATGCGGTCTTCCAGATCCGGCAGGCGCACCAGGTATTCGACCGGGCGATGGTCGTCGGCGCGGTACACGCCGATATGGCCGACGCGCGCGGACGGCACCAGGTCGAGCAGGCCGTCCGACATCCCGATGCCCGCGCGCAGTACCGGCACGATCGCCAGTTTCTTGCCCGCGATCACCGGCGCGTCGACCTCGACGAGCGGGGTTTCGACCCGCTTGGTGGTAATCGGCAGGTTGCGGGTGATCTCGTAACCCATCAGCAGCGTGATTTCGCGCAGCAGCTCGCGGAACGTGCGGGTGGACGTGTCCTTGTCGCGCATGTGCGTGAGCTTGTGCTGGATCAGCGGGTGATCGGTGATGAAGAGATTCGGGAAACGGCTGTCCTGTTTCATGACGGGGGGCGCCTTGGCGGCAAAAGAGGATCGGGGG
>NZ_QMFZ01000058.1:0-38947 GCF_003294055.1 Burkholderia reimsis | reverse complement strand
CCTTCGCCCCCCATTTTTCACGCTGCCGCACCGCCCCCCCTCCGATTTTTTTCAGTTGGGGGGTCTCACTCGAACGTCGTCATCTGCGGTCATTTCCGGACTTCTGAACCGTACCGTCCCGAGCCGCCCCGATCTGCGCCGAACTCCCGTCCAGCAAGGCTTCGCGGCCTTTGTAACCGGTAGTGCAACCCGTCGCGGAACACGCTAATCTCAGCGCGTTTCGTTGTCCCGTTGTCCCGCCGCGCGGCATCCCGTCGATGCCGCGCGGCCGTTTTATCCCCCGGAGCCGCCTTGAGTACGCCAGCCACCGACGACTGGGTCGCGCGCAGCCTGCGCGCGGTCTGGCATCCCTGCACCCAGATGAAGCACCACGAGCGCCTGCCGCTCATCCCCGTCGCGCGTGGCGCGGGCGTGTGGCTGTACGACCGTGACGGCCGCCGCTATTTCGACGCGATCAGCTCGTGGTGGGTCAACCTGTTCGGCCATGCGAACCCCGACATCAACGCGGCGCTGAAGGACCAGCTCGACACGCTCGAGCACGCGATGCTCGCCGGCTGCACGCACGAGCCCGCGATCGAGCTCGCGGAGCGGCTGCACGCGCTCACCGCGCGCACGCTCGGCCATGCGTTCTTCGCGTCGGACGGCGCGTCGGCCGTCGAGATCGCGCTGAAGATGAGCTTCCACGCGTGGCGCAACCGCGGCCGCGCGAACAAGCAGGAATTCGTCTGCGTAGCGAACAGCTATCACGGCGAAACGATCGGCGCGCTCGGCGTGACCGACGTCGCGCTGTTCAAGGACGCGTACGATCCGCTGATCCGCCATGCGCACGTCGTCGCGTCGCCCGACGCGCGCGGCGCGCTGCCGGGCGAAACGGCCGCCGACGTCGCGGGCCGCGCGCTCGCGGACGTGCGGCGCCTGTTCGTCGAACGCGGCGACCGGATCGCCGCGCTGATCGTCGAGCCGCTCGTGCAGTGCGCGGCCGGCATGGCGATGCACGATCCGTCGTACGTGCGCGGGCTGCGCGCGCTGTGCGACGAATTCGGCGTGCACCTGATCGCCGACGAGATCGCGGTCGGCTGCGGCCGCACCGGCACCTTCTTCGCATGCGAGCAGGCCGGCGTCTGGCCCGATTTCCTGTGCCTGTCGAAAGGCATCAGCGGCGGCTACCTGCCGCTGTCGCTCGTGCTCACGCGCGACGACGTGTTCGCCGCGTTCTACGACGACGACACGACGCGCGGCTTCCTGCACTCGCATTCGTACACGGGCAACCCGCTCGCGTGCCGCGCGGCGGTCGCGACGCTCGACCTCTTCGCACGCGACGACGTGCTCGCGGCGAACGCGCGCAAGTCGGCCACGCTGCGTGCCGCGCTCGCGCCGCTCGACGCACATCCGCAGGTACGCCACCTGCGCGAGCGCGGCACGCTGTTCGCGTTCGACGTCGCGCTCGACGGCGACGCGGCGCGCGGCTTCTCGCGACGCTTCTTCGAACGCGCGCTGGAACGCGAGCTGCTGCTGCGCCCGATCGGCACGACCGTGTACCTGATGCCGCCGTACGTGATGAGCGACGACGACATCGCGTGGCTCGCGCAACGCACGCGCGACACGCTCGACGCCACGCTCGCGGAGATCGCACGATGACGAACCCGCTGCTCGACGCGCTGCAACGCGACCTCGCCGATCTCGACGCCCAGGGGCTGCGCCGCGTGCGCCGCACCGCCGACACCGCGTGCGATGCGCGCATGACCGTCGACGGCCGCGAGATCGTTGGCTTCGCCAGCAACGACTATCTCGGCCTCGCCGCGCATCCGGCGCTCGTCGCCGCGTTCGCCGAAGGCGCGCAGCGCTACGGCGCCGGCAGCGGCGGCTCGCACCTGCTCGGCGGCCATTCGCGCGCGCACGCAACGCTCGAAGAGGAACTCGCGGCCTTCTCGGGCGGCTTCTCCGACGCGCCGCGCGCGCTGTACTTCAGCACCGGCTACATGGCGAACCTCGCCGCGATGACGGCGCTCACCGGCAAGCGCGCAACCCTCTTCTCCGACGCGCTGAACCACGCATCGCTGATCGACGGCATGCGGCTGTCGCGCGCGAACGTACAGGTCTATCCGCATGCGGACACGGCCGCGCTCGCCGCGCTGCTCGACGCATCGGATGCCGAAACGAAGCTGATCGTCAGCGACACCGTGTTCAGCATGGACGGCGACATCGCGCCGCTCGCCGAACTCGTCGCGCTGGCCGAGCGCCATGGCGCGTGGCTCGTCGTCGACGACGCACACGGCTTCGGCGTGCTCGGCCCGCAGGGCCGCGGCGCGCTCGCGGCCGCCGCGCTGCGTTCGCCGCATCTCGTGTACGTCGGCACGCTCGGCAAGGCCGCCGGCGTCGCGGGCGCATTCGTGATCGCGCACGAGACCGTGATCGAATGGATGATCCAGCGCGCGCGCAGCTACATCTTCACGACGGCCGCGCCGCCGGCCGTCGCGCACGCGGTATCGGCAAGCCTGAAGGTGATCGCGGGCGACGAAGGCGATGCGCGGCGCGCGCATCTCGCCGCACTGATCGAACGCACACGCGCGCTGCTGCGCAATACGCGCTGGGAGCCGGTCGATTCGCACACGGCCGTACAGCCGCTCGTGATCGGCAGCAACGACGCGACGCTCGCGGCGATGCGCGCGCTCGACGCGCACGGCCTGTGGGTGCCCGCGATCCGGCCGCCGACGGTGCCCGTCGGCACGTCGCGGCTGCGCGTGTCGCTGTCGGCCGCGCATTCGTTCGACGATCTCGCGCGGCTCGAAGCCGCGCTGGTCGAAGCCAGCGACGGGGCCGCAGCCTCCGCTCACGCAGCCCCGCGGGAGACGGAACCGCCCCCACGCTCACTTCGTGAGCTGCCCCCCGAGGGGGCTGCAGCCTCCCTTGGGGCGGCCCGGCGGGAGACTGCGGCATGACCGCCCCGCTCTCGCTTTTCGTCACGGGCACCGACACCGAAATCGGCAAGACCTTCGTGTCGGCCGCGATGCTGCACGGCTTCGCGCGGCACGGCCTGCGTGCAGCCGCGCTGAAACCCGTCGCGGCCGGCGCATATGAACGCGACGGCGTGTGGCGCAACGAGGACGCCGACCAGCTCGACGCGGCCGCGAACGTCGTGCTGCCGCCCGAGCTGCGCACGCCGTTCCTGCTGAAGGCGCCGGCCGCGCCGCATATCGTCGCCGCGCGGGAAGGCGTGACGCTCGACATCGACACGATCGTCGCGTGCCATCGCGAAGCGCTGACGCGCGCGGATATCGTCGTCGTCGAAGGCGCCGGCGGCTTCCGCGTGCCGATGAACGACACGCAGGACATGGCCGATCTCGCGGTCGCGCTCGGCGTGCCGGTCGTGCTCGTCGTCGGCGTGCGGCTCGGCTGCATCAGCCATGCGCTGCTCACCGCCGACGCGATTCGCCAACGCGGCCTCAAGCTCGCCGGCTGGGTCGCGAACCACGTCGACCCGGCGATGTCGTTCCCCGACGAGAACGTCGCGACGATGCGCGACTGGCTCGCCCGCGAGCACGGCGCGCCGCTGCTCGGCCGCATTCCGCACATGAGCCCGGCCGCCCCCGAATCCGCCGCGGCGATGCTCGACATCGCCGCGCTCGTCGATACGCTGCGCACCGCGCGGCATTGACCCGACAGAAACAGATCCCCGATCCCCCGATCCCTCATCCCCGACCAGGACAGGAAAACGATATGACCCAAGCCCAGACCGCCGCCACCGTGCAACCCGACGCGATTCCCGTGACCGCTCCGGCCTCGCAACGCTGGCGCGTCGCCGACGTCGTCGCGCTGTTCGAGCTGCCGTTCAACGATCTGATCTTCCGCGCGCAGCAGGTGCACCGCGAGCACTTCGACGCGAACGCGGTGCAGTTGTCGACGCTGCTGTCGATCAAGACGGGCGGCTGCGAGGAAGATTGCGGCTACTGCTCGCAGTCGTCGCACCACGACACGGGCCTGAAGGCCGAGAAGCTGATGGACGTCGACGCGGTGCTGGATGCCGCACGGGCGGCGAAGGCGAACGGCGCGAGCCGCTTCTGCATGGGCGCCGCATGGCGCAACCCGAAGGAGCGCCACATGCCGGCGCTGACCGAGATGGTGCGCGGCGTGAAGGAACTCGGCCTCGAGACCTGCATGACGCTCGGCATGCTGGAAGACGAACAGGCGCAGGAACTCGCGAATGCGGGCCTCGACTACTACAACCACAACCTCGACACGTCGCCGGAGTTCTACGGCCAGGTGATCTCGACGCGCACCTACCAGGATCGCCTCGACACGCTCGACCGCGTGCGCGACGCCGGCATCAACGTGTGCTGCGGCGGCATCATCGGGATGGGCGAATCGCGCCGCGAACGCGCGGGCCTGATCTCGCAGCTCGCGAACCTGAACCCGTATCCGGATTCGGTGCCGATCAACAACCTCGTCGCGATCGAAGGCACGCCGCTCGAAGGCACCGCGCCGCTCGACCCGTTCGAATTCGTGCGCACGATCGCGGTCGCGCGGATCACGATGCCGAAGGCCGTCGTGCGCCTGTCGGCCGGCCGCGAACAGCTCGACGACGGGCTGCAGGCGATGTGCTTCCTGGCCGGCGCGAACTCGATGTTCTACGGCGACCAGCTGCTGACGACGAGCAACCCGCAGTCGCAGAAGGATCGCGCGCTGTTCGAGCGCCTCGGCATCCGCGCGAGCGACGCGGACGCGATGTCGGCGAACGCGTAAGCGGAGCGGCCGTCGGGCCGGATCTGCAAACGGAAAAGCCGGGGCATGCCCCGGCTTTTCTGTATCCGGCCCCGTCGTTCAGGCCGCGCCGCCGAGCGCGCGCGGCTCCATGAACGTGTGCCGGAAATAATCGCGCACCGCGTGCATCGCGGGGCTCAACTCGATGTCCTTGCGCCACGCAAGACCGACGCTCATCGGCGGCACCGCATCGCGCAGCACGATCGTCTCGATGCGCCGCCCTTCGAGCGACCACGGCCGATACACCATGTCGGACAGGATCGCGACGCCGCTGCCGTTCGCGACCATGCTGCGAACCGCCTCGACCGACGACGTGCGCAGGATCACGTTCGGCCGGTACGGCGTCTCGTTCCAGTAACGCAGCGCCGTCTGCCCCGCCTCGTCGACCGTCAGCATCACGAACGGCTCGCGCGCGACTTCCGCGAACGTGACGCTCTCGTGCCTGAGCAGCGGATGATGCGCGCCGACCCACAGCCGCCGCACCGAGTGAATCACCGGCTCCAGCACGAGCGCCGGATTCGACACGTTCGACGTGAGCAGCACGGCCATGTCGTAGCGGCCCGCGATCAGCCCTTCCTCGATCGACTCGCGGTTCAGCTCGTGCAGGTGGATCGTCAGCCGCGGATACAGCGTGTTCAGGCGCAGCACGTGGTGCGGCAGGAAATAGCCGAGCACCGTGTAGCTCGCGGCGATCGCGAGCGTGCCGGTCAGCGTGCTTTCGAGGTTCGGAATCCGCATCGCCTCGTCGACCGACGACAGGATCGTGTACGCGTGATTCAGGAAGCGCCGCCCCGTGTCGGTGAGCGTCACACCCGACGGCGTGCGCAGGAACAGTTGCGTGCCGAGGCTGTCCTCCAGTTCCCTGATCGCGCTCGTCACGGCCGACTGCGAAATCGTGAGCTGGATCGCGGCCTGCGAGATCTGGCCGAGCTCGGCGGTCGCGACGAAATACTTGAGCTGTCTGAGAGTCAGGGCCATGGTCGATGAGAAAACAGATGGGCACGCGACAAACATCATAACAACCGCGCCACGCCCATGAACCCGACCTCGTGGAAACCCTGCCGCCCCAGCTCCGACGGCACCTGGCAGCCGTTTTCCACGGTATCGAAAAAATCGATACGGTCGCATATAAAAATAGAACTTTTTTGACGCACCCCACGCGGCTAACCTGCGTTCAACACGGTTTCGGCATGCGCCACGACGCACGCGAACCGGAGAACCTGGAGGAGCACATCGTATGAGGAAGCACAGCGTCGACCTGAACTCCGACATGGGAGAAGGCTTCGGCCCGTGGACGATCGGCGACGGCGTCGACGAGCAGATCATGCCGCTGATCAGCTCGGCAAACATCGCCACCGGTTTTCACGCCGGCGATCCGAACATCATGGCGCGCACGGTGCAGCTCGCGCGCGACGCCGGCGTCGGCATCGGCGCGCACCCGGGCTTTCGCGATCTCGTCGGCTTCGGCCGCCGCACGATCGCCGAAACGCCGCAGGCGCTCGTCAACGACATCCTGTACCAGCTCGGCGCACTGCGCGAGTTCGCGCGCCTGAACGGCGTCAGCCTGCAGCACGTGAAGCCGCACGGCGCGCTCTACATGCATGCGGCAGGCAACGAAGCGTTCTCGCGGATGCTGATCGAAACGCTGCAACGCGTCGATCCGGGCCTGTGGCTGTACTGCATGGAGGCATCGGTCACGTACCGCGTCGCCGTCGAGTACGGGCAGCCGGTCATCCGCGAGTTCTACGCGGATCGCGACTACGACCGCAGCGGCTCGATCGTGTTCACGCGCCGTGTCGGCCGGCTCGATCCGCGCCAGGTCGCCGACAAGGTGCTGCGTGCGTGCATCGACGGCAAGGTGCGGACGATCGACGGCGACGACATCGACATCGATTTCGATTCGGTCTGCATCCACAGCGACACGCCGGGCGCGCTCGACCTCGTGCGCGAAACGCGCCACGCGCTGATCCGCGAAGGCATCCGGACCGCCGGGCCGCAACCGCTCGCCGCCCATCACTGATTCAAGGAGACACACGATGGCATTGCACGATATCGTCAGCCCGCTGCCGGGCACCTTCTACCGGCGCCCGTCGCCCGATGCGGACTACTACGTCGCGGTCGACGCGACGGTCGCCGCCGGCGCGGTGGTCGGCCTCGTCGAGGTGATGAAGCAGTTCACCGAGATCGAAACCGATGCGGCAGGGCGCGTGGTCGAGCTGCTCGTCGAGGACGGCGAGCCGGTCGACGCGGGCCAGGTGCTGATGCGGATCGAGGGGTGATGCGATGAATCCGGCAACCTCCTCCAGCGCGTTCTACCGGCCGTCGCGCATCCGCACCGTGCTGGTCGCGAACCGCGGCGAGATCGCGGTGCGCGTGATCCGTGCCGCGCGCGAGCTCGGCATGCGCGCGGTCGCCGTGGTCAGCGACGCGGACCGCGACAGCCTCGCCGCGCGCATGGCCGACGAAGCCGTCCACATCGGCTCGTCGCACGCGGCGAAGAGTTACCTGAATCCCGCCGCGATCCTCGACGCCGCGCGGCAGTGCGGCGCGGACGCGATCCATCCCGGCTACGGCTTCCTGTCCGAAAATGCCGCCTTCGCCGCGCAGGTCGAGGCGGCCGGCCTGATCTTCGTCGGCCCGGACTCGCAGGTGATCGCCACGATGGGCGACAAGGCCCGCGCACGCGAAACCGCGCGGCGCGCCAACGTGCCGACCGTGCCCGGCAGCGACGGTGTCGTGCAGTCGCTCGACGAGGCGCGGGACGTCGCCGCGCGCATCGGCTATCCGATCATGATCAAGGCGGCCGCCGGCGGCGGCGGGCGCGGCATCCGCGTCGCGCATGACGCCGCGCAGCTCGACGACGAGCTGCCGCTCGCGCAGCGCGAGGCGCAGGCGGCGTTCGGCGACGGCGGCGTGTACCTCGAACGCTTCATCGCACGGGCGCGCCACATCGAGGTGCAGGTGCTCGGCGACGGCCGTCACGTCGTCCACCTGTTCGAGCGCGAATGCTCGCTGCAGCGGCGCCGCCAGAAAATCCTCGAGGAAGCGCCGTCGCCTTCGCTCACGCCCGCGCAGCGCGACGCGCTGTGCGCGTCGGCCACGCGGCTCGCGCAGGTGGTCGGCTATCGCAGCGCGGGCACGCTCGAATACCTGTTCGACGACGCGCGCGGCGAGTTCTACTTCATCGAGATGAACACACGCATCCAGGTCGAGCATCCGGTGACCGAGGCGATCACCGGCATCGATCTCGTGCGCGAGACGCTGCGCATCGCCGACGGCGAGCCGCTGCGCTTCGCGCAGCCGGACATCGCGATGCGCGGCGCGGCGCTCGAATGCCGGATCAACGCGGAAGATCCATTGCAGGACTTCCGCCCGAACCCCGGCCGGATCGACGCACTGGTGTGGCCGACCGGCCCCGGCGTGCGCGTCGATTCGCTGCTCTATCCGGGCTACGTCGTGCCGCCGTTCTACGATTCGCTGCTCGCGAAGCTGATCGTGCACGACGAGAGCCGTGCGGCCGCGCTGCAGCGCCTGGCCCGCGCGCTGGGCGAGCTGCACGTCGGCGGGCTGAAGACGACCGCGCCGCTGCACGTCGCGCTGCTCGCCGACGAAGACGTGCGCGCCGGGCGCTATCACACGAATTTCCTCGAAGCGTGGATGCCGCAATGGCGTGAGGCCGCAACAGCCGCCACGCAGCAACACGCAGCCGAACATGCAGACGCCGTGCGCGTCGGGGAGGCGATGTGACGACCCGTTACACCTTCGGCGGCGACGAATTCGTGTTCGTCGAAATCAGCGAATCGATGTCGCTCGACGCATTTTTCAAGGGCACGGCGATCACGCGCGAACTGCAGCGCCGCGCGGTGCCGGGCATCACCGAGATCTGTCCGGCGAATGCGTCCTACCAGGTACGCTACGACCCGGACGTGATCGAGCCCGATGCGCTCGTCGCGCTGTTGAAGACGATCGAGGCCGAAGTCGGCGACGCGCCACTCGAACTCGATACGCGCATCGTCGAGGTGCCGGTGCTGTACAACGACCCATGGACGCACGAGACGCTGATGCGGTTTCGCGAACGCCACCAGGATCCGTCGTCGACCGATCTCGAATACGCGGCGCGCATCAACGGCAAGCGCGACGTCGATGCCTTCATCGCCGCCCACTCGGGGTCGCCGTGGTTCGTGTCGATGGTCGGCTTCGTCGCGGGCCTGCCGTTCATGTACCAGATGGTCGAGCGCGAACGCCAGCTCGAAGTGCCGAAATACCTGCGGCCGCGCACCGACACGCCGAAGCTCACCGTGGGCCACGGCGGCTGTTTCGGCTGCATCTACTCGGTGCGCGGCGCGGGCGGCTACCAGATGTTCGGCGTGACGCCGGCGCCGATCTTCGACCCCGCGCAGCGGCTCGACTACCTGCGCGAGTTCATGGTGTTCTTCCGGCCCGGCGACATCGTGAAATTCCAGCCGATCGATCGCGCGACCTACGACGCCGCGGTGGCCGACGTCGAGGCCGGCACCTTTTCCCTGCGCGTGCGCCCGGTGAAATTCTCGCTCGACGCATTCCTGCGCGATCCCGATGCGTACAACCGCTCTCTCGTCGAGGTGCTGCATGCAAGCTGACGCGCACAACCTGATCGAGGTCGTGAAACCCGGCCTCGCGACGTCGGTCCAGGACATGGGCCGGCAAGGCTACTACCACGTCGGCATCCCGCCGTCGGGCTCGCTCGACCAGTACGCATCGCGCGCGGCGAATCTGCTGGTCGGCAATCCCGAAGAAGCCGCCGTACTCGAATGCACGCTGCTCGGCCCCGAGCTGCTGTTCCATACGGATGCGCTGATCGCCGTCACCGGCGCCGAGATGACGCCGAAGATCGACGGCATCGGCCAGCGCTGCAACGTCGCGCTGCGGATCGGCGCAGGCAGCGTGCTGTCGTTCAATTACGTGAAGGCGGGCGCTCGCGCGTATCTCGCCGTCGCGGGCGGTATCGACGTGCCGGTCGTGCTCGGCAGCCGCTCGACCTACGCGCTCGGCGCGATCGGCGGCCACGCGGGCCGGCGCCTGCAGAAAGGCGACCGGTTGCCGCTCGGCGCCCCCGTCGGCACACCCCGCGAAGGGCGCGAGCTGCCGGCGGCCGTGAGCCGGCCGCTCGACAACCAGGTCGAGCTGCGCGTCCTGACGGGCCTGTACCACTACCGGCTCACCGACGATTCGGCGCGCACCTTCTTCGACGACGAATGGACGGTCGCACCCGAAGCCGATCGCATCGGCTACCGCTACAAGAACGGCCGCGCGCTGCAGTTCCGGCCGCGCGAGCAGCCATTCGGCGCGGGCGCCGATCCGTCGAACATCGTCGACGCGTGCTACCCGATCGGCTCGATCCAGGTGCCGGCCGGGCTCGAGCCGATCATCCTGCACCGCGACGCGGTGTCGGGCGGCGGCTACGCGACGATCGGCACGGTCATCAGCGCCGACATGGACCTGATCGGCCAGATGCAGCCCAACCACCGCGCGCGGTTCGTGCGCGTGACGATGGCCGACGCGCTCGCCGCGCGCCGCGAGTACCAGCGGCGCCTCGCGCTGCTGCGTGCCGTGCTGCGGGACTGAGCACCGGGCGCCCGGTTCGCGTGCCGGGCGCCGTTCGTCGCCGCCCCCTTTTCGCTGTCCGTCTTCCGCCCGCCCGGCCGGGCGCCGCGCGGCGGGGACGCCTGCGCGCTGTTCCTGCCGAACCGGTTGCCCGCCCGACGTCGGGGCAACCCTGCGGATCGCCTGTGCCGCGGCCGAGACGTCGTTCGCAACTTCTGCGCATCAAGGAGCACGATCATGGCCAACCTGGCTCAGGCCCGTACCGACGAGGATCTCGACCTGTCGACGCTCGCCGTCCCCGACCACGCGCGCATGCCGCCCTTCTCGCTGACGATGGCGTGGTGGGCCGTGTGCAGCGCGGTGTTCTACATCGTCGTGGGCGCCACGCTCGCGCTCACCTACGGCGCGCGCAACGCGCTGATCGGGATGGCGCTGTCGGTCGTGTCGTACGGCCTCGTCAACACGATCATCAGCCGCTATGCGATCCGCACCGGACTCTCGGTCGCGCTGTTCTCGCGCGTGCTGTTCGGCAGCGCCGGCGCGGCGCTCGCGACACTGATCTTCTTCGCGACCGCGATCTACTACGCGGTGTTCGAGGGCTCGGTGATCGCGGTTGCCGCGCACCACCAGTTTCCGGCGCTCGACTACAAATGGGCCGCGCTGATCGTCGTCTGCTACAGCGTGCCGCTCGTGTTCGGCAGCGTGCAGCACTGGCTCGACAAGTTCAACGGCGTGCTGCTGCCGTTCTACCTGCTCGGGCTCCTCGCGGCGGTCGGGCTCGCGACGGCCGAATACGGCTACAACGCGGCGTGGCTCGATTTCGGGCCGGCCGGCAACGCGCCGGCCGGCGGCTGGTGGCACTGCTTCGTCTACTACATGGGCGTGTGGGTGCTGATGATGTTCACGTTCGACTACGCGCGCTTCGGCCGCAAGGAAGACGCGGGTTATCACGGCCGCTTCAACTTCGGGATGCCGTTTTACCTCGTCACGTTTCTCGTCAACGGCGCGGCCGGCATCTATCTCGTCAGCACGATTCCGGGGCTCGGTACGCTCTCCGAAGTATCGGTCGTGCTCGCGCTGCTGAAGCTGATGGGCGTGTGGGGATTGCTGTTCGTGTGGGTCACGCAATCCCGCATCAACACCGCGAACTACTACCTCGCGACCGTCAACATGCAGGCGTTCTTCCTGAAGGTGGCCGGCGTGCGTGCGCCGAAGTTCGTGTGGGCACTCGTGGTCGGTGCGGTCGTCTATGCGCTGATGATGGCGGACATCTTCTCGCGAATCCTGCAGGCGCTCGCGTACCAGGGCATCTTCGTCGTCGCGTGGGTCGGCGTCGCGCTCGCGCACATCCTGTCCGGCCGGTACGGGCAACTCGTCGGCGACGACGTCGAATGCCGCGACGCCCATGTGCCGACCTTCAATCCGGGCGGGCTGACCGCATGGTTCGCCGGCGCGTTCACGGGACTCGCGCTGAACCAGGCGACGGGGTTCGCCGCGTCGCTGTCGGCGCCCGCGACGTTCGTCGTGTCGTGGGTCGTCTATCGCGCGCTGCTGGGCACCGCGAAACGTACCTGGTTCGTGCGCAATACGTGACGGGGTACGCGTGCCGCGCGATCGTCTGCCGCGCGCTGGCGTGATTCGCCGCGCCGTGGCCGCCGCAGGCCACCGCGCGCGTCACACGTGCGACGCGGCTCCGTCGATGGTCGCGCGCACCTTCGCGACGAGCAGTTCGTCGACCGGTGCCAGCACCTCGCCGCGCGGCCGCACGCCCGAGCCGAAATGCACCGCGCGCACGCCGGTCGCGCGGACGAAATCGCCGACCGCATCGACCGTGAGCCCCGAGCCGGCCAGCACCGTGCAGGTCGAGCCTGCCGTCTGCCGCACCAGCCGCGTGATCGTCGCGACCGCGTCGAGCACCGACGGATGGCCGCCCGACGTCAGCACCGACGTGACGGCAGGCACGCGCAGCAGCGCGTCGAACGCGGCGTTGAGATCGCGCGACACGTCGAACGCGCGGTGGAACGTCAGCGCGCGGCCGTCCGCCGCGGCCGCGATGCGGGCCAGCGCGCCCAGATCGACGTCGCCGCGCGCGTCGAGCGCGCCGAACACGACGCCGTTCGCACCGGCCGCGACGGCCGCGCGCACGTCGCGCTCGATCACGCGCAGGTCGTCGGCGTCGTAGACGAACGACCGGCTGTGCGGCCGCACGATCACGTTGACGGGAATCGGCACGGCGGCCACGACGGCTTCGACCAGGCCGACGCTCGGCGTCAACCCGCCTTCGGTGATCGCGGTCACGAGTTCGAGGCGGTCGGCGCCCGCGCGGGCGGCGGCCTTCGCGTCGCCGACGGTCGTGGCGATCACTTCGAGGAGGATGGAAGAAGCGGCGTTTCGGCTCATGGGCGGCCCGCGAATCGTCAGGACAATTCGCGCATCCTAGCCGAGCCGCGCGACGGGCGCCAGCGTGACGGGCGCCCCGCCGTCAGCGGCGCCCGGTCAGTCCCGTCGCGAGTCCCGCCGTCAGCCGCGCCGCGCGAGCCACACACCGACGAGCGCGGACAGGCCGGTCGCCACGGCGCCGGGCGCGAACCGGAACATCCGCGCGTTCACGTCGACGCCCTGCTGCTGCATCACGTCGACGATCCCCGGCGCCAGCAGGAGCGTCACCCAGCCGATCATCCCGAACGCGGTGGTCGCGGACGCGACGATCAGTGCGATGCCCGCGCCACGCGCGCGCGGCCGGAACGCGCCGGCGAACGCGCCAACGGCCAGGAACACGGCCGACAGCACGAACAACACGGCGACGAACACGAGCATCGCCCGCGTATGGCCGAGCTTCATGAACGCCATCATCTGCGCGGTGATCACGCACATGCCCGCGATCGCGAACAGCACGATCGCGAGCGCGTTGCGCACGACGCTCATGCGCTCGCCTGACGGAAATACGCGGTCGCGGGGCGCCGGAACAGCAGGTAGACGAACAGGGCGAACAGCAGGAAGCCGGGGATCAGCACCGCGAACATCGACGCCGGCATGTTGACGAACGAGAACGCGAAACCGAACACGGCCGTCACGATGTAAGCCTTGCGCGACCATTCGCGGCCCTTGAGGATCGCGATGCCGATCACGACGTTCACGGCTTCGATGAGCACGCTGATGCCAAGCGTCGCCCAGACGGGCAGCAGGTAGTGCGACAGCAGCGCCTGGGTGGTCGGCATGCCGATCGTGAATGGCGTATAGATGCACGTGATCGCGTTGGTCACGATGATGATCCACGCGAGAATGGTCAGCGAAATCGGTCTTTTCATTGTGTTTTCCTTGTTATTCGCCGCCATGGTGGCCCCCGGGACGGCGCGCCCGCGGTCACGATGGCCGCGGTCGCGCCATTGTCGGGGAAGCGCGGGGCGAGCGCAACGGGCCGCCCGCACTGGCCCGGGTCACCCTGCGCGCCGCCTGCGATACGCGCGTCGCTAGCCGGCGTCCGCTTCGTCGTCGATCCAGTCGATATCGCCGCACAGCACGCGCTGCGTATCGCCGACGCGCACGGCCACCGACAGCGTCACGCACGGCTGCGCCTCGTTGATCGACAGGTACGGCCGCGTGACCTGCACCCGCCCCGGCTCGGCGATTGCCGAGCGGAAATACGGCCGGCGCAGCCAGTTCGCGCCCTGTGCGTCCGCCAGCGGCGAAAAGCGTGCCTCGGCGAGCGCGCGGTCGGCGCGCAGCACGACGTTGCGGCCCGACTGGCGGCCGTGCGCGTCGAGCAGGAAGCAGCGCGCGGCCGCGTCGAGCGCGAGGAAGTTCCAGCACACCTCGTCGAGCGGCTCGCCGGCCGCGAGGCGCTCGGCCGCGCGTTCGAACGCGCGCAGGTACGGCGCGAGCCGCTGCGCATCGCGCCGCTCGCGCGCCTCGGTCTGCTGGCGAAAACGCTCGGTCAGCTCGCCGATGCAGCCCGTCGCGGCCGCGCTGTCGGGCAGCCCCGGCGCCGGCCGGCCGAAGTAGTAGCCCTGCACGAAATCGGCCTCGCACGACAGCGCGATCTGCGCCTCGTGCTCGGTCTCGATCCCCTCGACGAGCACCAGCTTGCCGGCCTCGTGCAGCAGCGTCACGAGCCCGTGCAGGATCGCGGTGAGCCCGGTGCGGTGCGCCGCGTGCGACAGCATGATCCGGTCGAGCTTCACGATGTCCGGGTTCAGTTGCCAGATCCGCTCGAGATTCGAGTGGCCCGCGCCGAAATCGTCGAGCGCGATCAGGAAACCGTGCGTGCGGAATTCGCGCACGGCCTCGGCCAGCCGCTCGACGTCCTCCGCGCGCTGTTCGAGCACTTCGAGCACGATGCGCCGCGGCGGCATGCCGAGCCGCTTCAGGTTCGCGAGCAGCGCGGCCGCCTGGAACGGGTCGGTGAGCACCCCCGGATGCACGTTGAGGAACAGCCACTCGCGCTCGGCGCCGAGCAGCGCGAAGTTCTCGAGATGCAGCGCCTGCGCGAGCCGGTCGAGCTGCAGCAGTTCGCCCTGGCGCGCGGCTTCGCCGAACACGTCGAGCGGCGACACCGCGCGGTCGAGCGCATCGTGCGCGCGCAGCAGCGCCTCGTAGCCCACCGCACGCTGGTGCGACAGGCTGAAAATCGGCTGGAACACGGTCGTGAGCGTCAGGTCGCGGTGCTGCGTCGCCAGACGTTCGAGGCCGGAACTCACCTCCCGCTCGAACCGGTACGGCGACGCAGCGGCCGGACGCTCCTGTTGCACGATCGTCATGCCTTCCTCCTGGTAATGCCTTCGAACGCGGCGCCCGGCAAGGCGAACGGCGCGTGCAATGTCATGGTTGGACCCTCGGTTGCCCGGTCGACGCCGGACGGTTGACCAGCATCAAGCAAGCTCCGTGCAAGGCGCGTAGAACCCATGCGCCGCGCGGGCTCACCGGGCCGCCGCACCACCGTGGCACACGCGCGACGCACCAGTTTCGTGCGCACGCACCGGCCGCTCGAACGCACCGGTCACGCTGTCACGCTACACTCCGTACGATCGTTTCATTCCCCGTATTCGCCGTATCGATGGAAATCGTCTTCACCGTCCTGATCCTGCTGCTGACCGTCGCGCTGTCCGGCGCCGTCACGCGCATCCTGCCGTTCCAGCTGCCGTTGCCGCTGATGCAGATCGCCTTCGGCGCGATGCTCGCGTGGCCGAAGCTGAACCTGCACGTCACGTTCGATCCCGAAATCTTCATGCTGCTGTTCATTCCGCCGCTGCTGTTCGCGGACGGCTGGCGGATTCCGAAGCGCGAGCTGTACCTGCAGCGCCGCGCGATCCTGATGCTCGCATTCGGGCTCGTGTTCATGACGGTACTCGCAGTGGGCTATTTCGCGCACTGGCTGATACCCGAGTTGCCGCTGCCGATCGCGTTTGCACTCGCGGCCGTGCTGTCGCCCACCGACGCGGTCGCGCTGTCGGGCATCGCAGGAAAGGGCCGGATTCCGCCGCAGCTGATGCACATCCTCGAAGGCGAGGCGCTGATGAACGACGCGTCGGGCCTCGTCGCGCTGAAATTCGCGATCGCGGCCGCGCTGACGGGCATGTTCTCGCTGCGCGACGCGTCGGTCACGTTCGTGATCGTCGCGGCCGGCGGCCTTGCGACGGGCGCGATCGTGTCGTGGGTGTTCAGCGCGCTGTCGACGCGCTTCCTGAACGCCGAGCAGGAAGGCGATCCGGCCCCCGGCATCGTGATGACGCTGCTCGTGCCGTTCGCGGCCTACCTGTTCGCCGAGCACCTCGAGCTGTCGGGCGTGCTGGCTGCCGTGTCGGCCGGGATGATGATGAATTACACGAGCTTCTCGCGCAGAAGCACCGTCGCTTCGCGCGTGCGCGCCGAAAGCACGTGGGCGATGATCGAGTTCGTGTTCAACGGCATGGTGTTCATCATGCTCGGGCTGCAGCTGCCGCACATCATCGGCCGCACGCTCGTCGACGCGCACCACACGAGCGACGCGCTCGTCGGCCGGATGATCTTCAACGTCTGCGCGATGATGCTCGCGCTGTATGCGATCCGCTTCCTGTGGGTCTGGCTGCTGCGCTGGTTCGCGAGCCGTCGCGCCGCACGGCAGGGCCTCGCCGGCACGATGGCCGGCATCCGCACGATCGCGGTGATGACGGTCGGCGGCGTGCGCGGCGCGGTCACGCTCGCCGGCGTGCTGTCGATTCCGGTCGCGCTGTCCGACGGCGTGCCGCTGCCGGGCCGCGACACCGCGATCTTCGTCGCGTCGGCGGTGATCCTCGGCTCGCTCGTCGTCGCGGTGATCGGCCTGCCGCTGCTGCTGCGCGGCGTGCGTTCGTCGCGCAGCCCGCTCGGCGACGAGGAACGCGCCGCGCGCGCGGCCGCCGCGCAGGCCGCGATCCGCGCGATCGACTCGTCGCACGACGCGATCTCGGCCGATCTCGACGAATCGGGCGCCGCGCGTTGCGCGGATATCTCCGCTCGCGTGATGGACCAGTACCGCCGCCGCCTCGCGACGCTCGCCGAGGACGGCCCCACGCCGCGCGCCGAAGCGAAGCAGGCCGAAACGATGGAATTGCAGATGCGGATCGCGGCCGTGCGCGCGGAACGCACCGCGCTGTACCGGCTGCGCAGCGACAGCAAGATTTCCGACGAGACGCTGACGAAACTGCTGCGCGAGATCGACCTGTCGGAAACCGCGCTGTCGACGCGCAAGAAAGGCATTCTCTGACGGACGGCCGCCGCTGCCGGTGCGCAGCCGCCACTCATGAAAAAAACGGCGACGCACCCGCGTCGCCGTTTTCACATCCGCCCACCTCCGCCCGGGCGCGCGTTACTTCGCGACCACGACCGGAATCCCCTTCAGCATCCCCGCGCCCTTCATCTCGTCGAGCGCGTGCTGCACGGCCGCGCTCGTCGCCGCGTCGATGCCGAGCTGCAGCGCGAGCTCGCGCTCCGCGCGCTTCACGCCGGCCAGGTTGCGCACCTTCACGTGACCGAAGCCGCGCACGCGGGCATGCAGGTCGGCCAGTTGCGCGACCTGCGCCGCGTTGCCGGCCGTCATCGCGGCGAGCGCCCGTGCGAGCGTCGTCTCGTAGTCGTCGGCAAGCGCGCGTTCCATCCTGCGCTCGACGGTGCGGCCGAACGGATCGAGCCACGTGCCGCGCAGGCTGCGCACGCGCGCCAGCACGCCGAACACCGGCCACATCCACTGGCCGAACACGCGCTTCTTCGGCACGCTGCCGTCGCTGCCGGCCTTCGCGACCGTCGGCGGCGCGAGGTTGAACTTCACGCGATAGGCCTGCCCCGGCACGCCTTCGAACTGCGCTTCGAGCGCCGTGCGGAACGCGTCGTCCGTGTACAGCCGCGCGACCTCGTATTCGTCCTTCACCGCGAGCAGCCGGTAGAACGTCGTCGCGACCGCGCGCGTGAGTGAATCGTCGCCCTTCGCACGCGCCGCGCTCACGAGCGCACGGTAGCGCTCGACATAACGGGCGCCGCCGTACGCATCGAGACGCGCTTCGCGATCGGCGATCAGCTCGGCGAGCGTCTCCGGCGCGGCATGCGCGGCCACCGTGTGGCGCGCGTTCCACAACGCATCGAGGCCCGCCGCGTCGCCGGCCGCCATCCGGCCGATCGAGAACGCAAGCTTGTTCATCGGGACCGCGACGTTGTTCAGCTCGATCGCGCGCATCATCGCCGCGAGCGACACCGGCACGAGGCCGAGCTGCCATGCATAACCGAGCATCAGGATGTTCGCGCCGATCGAGTCGCCGAGGAACTTCGCGGCGAGCGCCTGCGCGTCGCAGCTCGACAGGTAGCCGTCGCCGGCCGCGTGACGCATCTTCTCGAGCAGCGCGTCCGCATGCAGGTTCGCGTCGGGGTTCTGCACGAACGACGCATTCGGGATCCGGTGCGTGTTGACGACGATCCGCGAACGTTCGTGACGCACTGTCTGCAACGCCTCGGCGCTCGCGCCGACGACCATGTCGCACGCGAGCAGCACGTCGGCTTGCTGCGTGTCGATGCGCACCTGGTTCAGCCACCGGTCGTTCGACGCGATCCGCACGAACGACAGCACCGAGCCGCCCTTCTGCGCGAAGCCCATGAAGTCGAGCACCGACGCGCTCTTGCCCTCGAGGTGCGCGGCCATGCTGATCAGCGCGCCGACCGTCACGACGCCCGTGCCGCCCACGCCCGTCACGAGCATGTCGAACGGCGCCGCGTCGAGATGGGTCGCGGGCACCGGCAGCGCATCGACGCGCGCGGCGAGCGCGGCTTCATCGAATGCGGCACCGGCGGCCTTCTTCAGCGCCGCGCCTTCGACCGTCACGAAGCTCGGGCAGAAGCCGTTCACGCACGAATAGTCCTTGTTGCACGACGACTGGTCGATGCGGCGCTTGCGGCCGAGCGGCGTCTCGAGCGGCTCGACCGACAGGCAGTTCGACTGCACGCCGCAGTCGCCGCAGCCTTCGCACACCGCGTCGTTGATGAACAGGCGCTTGTCCGGGTCGGGGAATTCGCCCTTCTTGCGGCGGCGGCGCTTCTCGGCCGCGCAGGTCTGGTCGTAGATCAGCACGGTGACGCCCGGCGTCTCGCGCAGCTCGCGTTGCACCGTGTCGAGTTCGCTGCGGTGATGGAACGTCGTGCCTTTCGGGAACAGCCCGTGGTGACCGTCGTACTTCTCCGGTTCGTCGGACACGACGACGAAGCGCGACACGCCTTCCGCCTCGACCTGCCGCGCGATCTGCGGCACCGAGATGCTGCCGTCGACCGGCTGGCCGCCCGTCATCGCGACCGCGTCGTTGTAGAGGATCTTGTACGTGATGTTCGCCTTCGCGGCCACGGCCTGGCGGATCGCGAGGATGCCCGAGTGGAAGTAGGTGCCGTCGCCGAGGTTCTGGAACACATGCTTCGTGTTGGTGAACATCGCGTGCGCGGCCCAGTCGACGCCCTCGCCGCCCATCTGGATCAGCCCCGTCGTGTCGCGCTCCATCCACGACGCCATGAAGTGGCAGCCGATGCCGGCCTGTGCGATCGAGCCTTCCGGCACCTTCGTCGACGTGTTGTGCGGGCAGCCCGAGCAGAAGTACGGCGTGCGCTTCACCGCGTCGGCTTCGTTCGACAGGATCTGCGGCGCGACGAGATCGACGACGCGCTCGCGGCGGTCGAGCGCCGGCTTGTGGCGCGCGAGCCATTCGGCGAACACGGGCAGGATGCGCGACGGGCGCAGCTCGCCGAGCTCGGACAGCAGGCAGGCGCCTTCGGCATCGTGCTTGCCGAGCACGCGCGGGCGCGCGCCCTCGGTGCGGTTGTACAGGTAGTCCTTGATCTGCTGCTCGATGACCGGGCCCTTCTCCTCGATCACGAGCACTTCGGCGAGCCCGTCGACGAAGGTCTCGATGCGCGTCATCTCGAGCGGATACGACAGGCCGACCTTGTAGATCCGCACGCCGGCCGCGTCGAGGTCGGCCACCGTCAGGTCGAGGCGGCGCAGTGCTTCCATCAGGTCGAGGTGCGCCTTGCCGCACGTGACGATGCCGACGTTCGCCTGCGCGCTCGGCGCGATCCACTTGTCGATGCTGTGGGTGCGCGCGAAATGGCGCACCGCGTCGAGCTTCGCGGCGAGGCGCGCTTCGATCGTCAGGCTCGGCAGGTCCGGCCAGCGGTTGTGCAGGCCGCCCGCCGGCGGCGTGAAGCCTTCGGGCGCCGGCCAGTGCGTCTGCAGCGCGTCGAGGTCGACGGTCGAGCCCGACTCGACCGTTTCGGAGATCGCCTTGAAACCGACCCACGCGCCCGAGTAGCGCGACAGCGCCCAGCCGTACAGGCCGAATTCGAGCATGTCGGCGATGTTCGCCGGGTTCACGACCGGCATGTGCCACGCGATCATCGCGAAGTCGCTCTGGTGCGGCATCGACGACGACACGCAGCCGTGGTCGTCGCCCGCGACGACCAGCACGCCGCCATGCGGCGACGAACCGTACGCGTTGCCGTGCTTCAGCGCGTCGCCCGCGCGATCGACGCCCGGGCCCTTGCCGTACCACATCGCATACACGCCCTCGACCGTGCGCTCGGGATCGGCCTCGACGCGCTGCGTGCCGAGCACGGCCGTGCCGCCGAGTTCCTCGTTGATCGCGGGCAGGAAGCGCACGCCGCTCGCGTCGAGCAGTTTCTTCGCCTTCCACAGCTGCTGGTCGACCATGCCGAGCGGCGAACCGCGATAGCCGCTGACGAAGCCGGCCGTGTTGAGCCCCTGTTCGGCGTCGACCGTGCGCTGCATCAGCAGCAGGCGGACCAGCGCCTGCGTGCCGGTCAGGAAGATCCGGCCGCGCGTCGCGGTCAGGTTGTCGGTCAGGCGGTAGTCGGACAGGGCGGGCGTGCCATCGACGGGCAAGCGGGCGGTCATGGGGGAAGTCTCCTGATTGTGTTCTCTCACTGGCGCGATCGCGAAGCCGGTGCAATGCGGCCGCGTCGCGGCGGGTCAATGCAGCTATTTTTCAGCGACAAAGGAAGATTTTTTTTTCTGATCTTTGCGATCGGCCGCCAACGTGAGCAAAAAACACAACGGGAAGTGACGATCAGGAGGAAAATCTTGCCCGGCATGCCGGGGGGCTGTCCGGCGTCTCGCCGTCAGGTGGCGATGGCGCGCCGCAGTCGCAACACGGCGTCCCGCATATTGCCCGGCAGCGTCGCGCCAAAACCGATCACGAGCCCGGCCTCGCCACCGCCACGGTAGTGCGGCGACAGCGGTGGAGTCTGCAGCCCGAGTGCCGTCGCGGCCTCCCACACCGCGAGATCCGCGTCCGGCGTAGCCGCGCCACGCAGCTTCGCGACGAGATGCAGGCCGGCGTCGGGTGCGGCCCCCCAGTCGAGTACGTCAGCGCAGTGGCATTCGAGCGCCGCCAGCAGCGCATCCCGGCGCTCCCCGTAAAGCATGCGCATACGCCGCAGGTGCGTCGCGAAATGCCCTTCGCCGATGAATTCCGCGAGCGTGACCTGCAACGGAGTCGGCGATTGCCGGTCGACCAACGCGCGGGCATGGGCGAAGGCTCCGGCGAGCCCCGGTGGCGCGATCAGGAAGCCGATCCGCAACCCGGGCGCGAGGACTTTCGCAAACGTGCCGACGTAGATCACGCGATTCGCGGCAGACTGCCGGCCCAGCGCGCGCAACGGGTGCAGCGGCCGGCCGGCGTATCGGTAGTCGCCGTCGCAATCGTCCTCGACGATCCAGGCGTCGGCGCGCTCGGCCCAGTCCAGCAACGCGAGCCGGCGCCGCAGGCTCATGGTCACGCCGAGCGGGTATTGGTGCGACGGCGTGACTACCGCCAGCCGCGCGCCCGCAGCCAGCCGCACACCCGCCTCGACATCGAGGCCCTCTGCATCGACCGGCACCGGCACGACACGGGCGCCCGCACTTTCAACCGCGCTGTGTCCCGCGACGAACCCCGGGTTTTCGACCCACACTGCGGCACCCGCGTCGATCAGCAAGCGCGCCGCCAGTTCGATCGCGTGCTGGGAGCCCGACGTGATCACGACGTCGTCCGCATCGCACGACAGACCGCGTGTGACGCCCAGGTGCTCGGCAATCGCTTCGCGCAGCGGGCGGTATCCGGCCGGATCGGCATAGCCAAGCTGGTCGGCAGCCGGCCGGCTGCGCCAGAAACGGGCGGAAAGACGCGTCCACGTGTCGTACGGAAACGCATCGAACGCCGGCGTGCCGGGCGCGAGCAGGCCCGGTTCGCGCGGCACCGGCGTGACCGGCAGGTTGACGAGGTGACGCCCCCGCTCCGACAGCGCCGGATACGCTTCGCCGTGCGCCGCGGCAACGGACGGCCGCGCCGCGGCAGCGGGCAGCGAGAGGTCCTCCGGCAACACGTCCGGCACATAGATGCCGGAGCCGCGCTGCCCGTGTGCATAACCCTCCGCCACGAGCCGGTCGTACGCCAGTACGACGGTCTGCCTCGACACGCCCAGGTCGGCCGCGAACGATCGCGTCGACGGCAGACGTGCGCCGGGACGCAGATGGCCGCGCAGCACCGCCTCGCGAAGGTGGCCGGCGATCTGCTCCTGGAGCGGCAGCGCAGCGGCAGGATCGACCGCGAAGGCGCCCCAGACGGGTGGCGTGGTGCGTTTGCTCATGGCTTGAAAGTGGATTGATCCGGTTTTCGAAAGTGGGCTTAGTTGATTGTGCCACCTGTTGCTATCGTGCAAGCCATGTCATTTCTTTCCCTGTTACGCGCATGACTACCGAAGCGTCCCCCCTGCGCCGCCGCCTCGCGCTCGCGTCGCTCTACACCGGCGTGTTCCTCCCACCGCTGGACTACTTCATCGTCAATCTGGCGTTGCCGTCGATCCACGTCGGCCTGAAAGCCAGCGACGCGCAGATTCAGTTCACCGTCTCCGCGTACGCGCTCGCGTATGCGGTCGTCCTGATCACCGGCGGGCGCCTCGGCGACCTGTACGGACGCAAGCGGATCTTCATGATCGGCATGGCAGCCTTCGTCCTGGCATCGGCACTGTGCGGGATGGCGACGAGCGGCACGGTGCTGGTTGCGAGCCGGGTCATACAGGGCGTCAGCGCAGCGCTGATCACCCCGCAGGTCCTCGCATCGATCCGTACCGTCTTCCCCGCACACATGCAGGCGCGCCTGATGGGCATTTACGGATTCGTGTTCGGGCTCGCATCGGTGGCCGGGCAAATCGGTGGCGGCGCGCTGATCGATCTGCGTCCGTGGGGGCTCGACTGGCGCATCGTATTTCTCGTGAACGTGCCGATCGGCATGCTCGCCCTGGCCGGCACCTGGCGGTATCTGCCGGAGAGCCGCGCGGCGCGCGGCGCGCGCATCGACATCCCGGGCATGACCGCGCTGACGATTGCGCTGCTGCTGCTCATCTATCCGCTGACCGTCGGCCGCGAATTGCACTGGCCCGCGTGGACGTTCTGGAGTCTGGGCCTGTGCGTCCCCGCGTTCGTCGCCTTCATCCGGATCGAGCGCCGCATCGCGCGGCGGTCCGGCGATCCGCTCGTCGACGTCGCGGTGTTGAGCCAGCCGGTCGTGGCGATCGGCCTGTTGCTTGCGTTCCTGTTCTACAGCATCGCCGCGTTCTTCCTGACCTATGGCATCTACCAGCAGGAAGGACTCGGCTGGACCCCGCTGCAATCGGGCCTCGGCCTCGCTCCCTACGGCGCAGGTTATCTGCTTGCACCGCTCGCGACACCATGGCTCGCGCGCCGCATCGGAGAGGGTCTGATGCCGCTCGGGTTCGGTTGCCTCGCCGGTGGCTTCGGCCTGTGCGCATCGCAACTGGGACACGGCGCGCCTGAACTGCCGTTTTACATCGGTCTCCTGATTGCAGGAACCGGGCAAGGATTGGCCCTGCCGTCGCTGCAACGGATCGTGCTCGCGGACGTCGACGCGCGCCATGCCGGCATGACCGCGGGCGCGATAGTCGCGATGCTCTACATCGGCGCCGCGGTCGCCGCCGCGTCCATCGGCAGTGCTTTCTTCGGCGCACTCGGCGAGAGTGGTGGTGCCGCGGCCCACGCGCACGCGATGCGCATCGGCCTCGAATGGATGCTGGTTCCGCTCGTTGCAGGATTCCTGGTCAGCGTATGGATGGTGTGGCGTCGCGAGCGGGCGACGAGCGCCGTACGCGGCATCTGATGCGTCGCAGCGCACACGACGCAGTCCCGCAAGGGCAATCACGCCGCGTCCGTCGCGCGGTCCTTGCTGCCATACGACGCAGCGATTGCGCGAAGCGCATGTCTCGCACGCTCGCCGAGCGAGCCGCTGTGCAAGACGACATCCGAGCCGGGTAGCGGCGGCAACCCGAATCGGGGGCCGACCTCGACGGATCCTGCCGGCGCGACGGGCCTGGCCAGCGCGGCGACGGCCACGCCGGCGGATACGGCGGCCGCGACCGCATTCACGCCTCCGCCCACGAAGACCTCGAGCCACGGAATGCCCGCGTCGTCGAGCGCCCGAGCGGCCATCATGCGTACCCTGCACGTGGCCGGCAACGACGCGAGACGTAGCGGCGTCCCCGGTTCGAAATGCAGGTTCGGCGACGCATACCAGCCGATCTGCTCGTTGGCGATCACGCAGCCGTCGTCGCGCCCCTCGACGCGCCGTACGATAGCGGCGTCGAGATTCCGGCTGTCGAGTTCGGCGAGCAGCCGGCGGGAATTGTCGACACGCACTTCGACCGTCAGCGCGGGATCGAACACGTGAAGAGACGACAGCAATGCCGTTAATTCCGTGCCGACGAGATTGTGGCTCACGCCGAGCGCCAGACGTGCGGGAGGCAGTGCCGGTCCGCGCAACGCACGGTCATGCGCTGCGACGAATTCGCGCGCAGGCTCGACGAATGCATCCCCTTCTCGCGACAATCTTACGCTGCGCGGCGTGCGATCGAGCAACCGATAGCCCAGGCGTTCCTCCAGGCGTTTCAATTTCACGCTCACCACACCCTGAGTCGTATCGAGAAAATCCGCCGCCTTCGTAAAACTCTCCAATTCCGCAACCAATAGAAATACACGAACAGCATCAACATCGAGCGTGGTCATGGTCAATCATCCATATTTGTTGTGATTGATATAATTATTTCGATATTCAACACATACTCAGGGAACTCCATAATTCTGTCAACACGCCGCAAATGATAGCGATTCGTGAAGAATATTATCGAGAGGGCCACGTGAATAATTTCATCCGCGTAACCAAGCGATCGATTTCATCGCATTTGTGCATCTTTTCAACCGGATAGGCCGCCCGCGCGGACTTGCGCTTCGCGTACCGGACGCGTCGGCCACTATGACGGGGCCACCGCGGCGGGATGACGCGAGCCGGTCCGCCGCTCCGGGTCCCGCAATCGGAATTCAGTGATCCCGCTGCCCGGCAAATTCCCGGGACGGTGAGGAGAACCGTTTTTGATGCAAAAGTTATTTACTAATTGCATTCAAAAAGCTTTCCGACTCCATATGACACTCCATCGAATATCGCCGGAGACGGATCGACTCGCCATTAATTACGCTGAATTACCAAACACACTGATTTAATCTGGCAGAAAAATTTTCAAATGCGTCACCTTGCCTTGCGCGACTTGACGTAGCACGGCCCCGTCCGCCTTGACCTTGAAAACGACTTTCAATTTTGCAGTGCTAATGATTTGCGAGGAAATCATGAACGAGCAACGCAATCCTCCCGTTTTGGTCCCCGCACCGGCACACCTGCGGCGCGAGTTGCCGGTCGAGCGCGACGAGATGCGATTCGTCGACGAATCTCAAGCTGCGATCCGACGCATCCTGGATGGCAGCGACGATCGGCTTCTGGTGATCGTCGGCCCCTGCTCGGTGCACGAGCCGGCCGCGGCGCTCGACTATGCGGCGCGCCTGTCCGACGTCCGGCGCACGCTGCATCGCGACCTGGAGATCGTGATGCGCGTCTATTTCGAGAAGCCGAGAACCTGTCTTGGCTGGAAAGGGTTGATCAACGATCCGCACCTCGACGAGTCGCATGATGTCGATGCCGGCCTGCGGATCGCGCGCCGGTTGATGCTGGACGTCTCGTCGCTGCGCGTGCCGATCGCTACCGAGTTCGTCGACGTCCTGAGTCAGCACTATCTCGCGGACCTCGTATCGTGGGGCGCGATCGGCGCCCGCACCACGGAGTCCCAGATCCACCGTGAAATGGCATCCGGGCTCGCGTGTCCGATCGGATTCAAGAACGGCACCGACGGCAACCTGAAGGTCGCGATCGACGCGATCCGCTCGGCTCGCAGCCGCCATCGCTTTCTCGGCGTCGACGGCGATGGCCGATTCGTCCGGTACTCGACGGAAGGAAACGGCCATGGTCATCTGGTACTTCGCGGCGGCAAGGTGCCCAACTACGATGCGCAGAACGTGGCCGCAGCCTGCGAGTTGCTCGTCACGAACGGACTCGCACCACGTGTCGTCATCGATGCGAGCCACGGCAACAGCGGCAAGTTGCACGAGAACCAGCTCCCTGTATGTGCATCGATTGCCGCGCGCATCGTGACCGGCGACGCCAGCATCGCCGGCGTCATGATCGAGTCGAATCTCGTCGCCGGTAGCCAGCCACTCGGCGCCGGTACGGCGCTCGTCTATGGCCAGAGCATCACCGACGCGTGCATCGGCTGGAGCGACACGACCGCCACGCTCGAGCGGCTCGCCGCCGCGGTCCGTGCTCGCCGGCAGTTCGTTGCCGGTACCCGCGCCGATCTGGCGTCACTTTCGTCTACCGCATGACCGACGGCCGCCACCGCCTGCCTCGACCGGCAGTCGGATCGGGCACGCACCCCGCATGGCGAAACTCGACTCACTCACTTTCGGCTCCATGGACAACCTCACGCAGGCGCCGAGCGCGCCCCATGAACGCGAGGTCGATCGGCACCGCCGGTCGATCAACGCGATCGATCACGAATTGCTCCGTCTGCTCAATCGCCGCAGCGAACACGCTCAGCAGATCGGTTTGTCGAAACGGCGCGCGGGGCTGACGATTCCCCAACCGTCTCGAGAGCAAGGGATTCTCGACGAACTCAAGCGGCTCAACGCCGGGCCGCTACGCCCTGCACAAGTCGACCAGATCTGGAGAGAGATCTTCTCCGCGTCGCGGAGCCTTCAGCAGGGCGCACCGATTGCCTTCCTCGGCCCGAACGGAACCTATAGCGAGGATGCGGTGATCTCGTTTTTCGGCGACGCCGCCCTGCGCATCGGTTGCGCGACGCTCGACGACGCATTCGACGCAGTCGCGTCGGGCGCGGCCCCTGCCGCGGTCGTACCGTTCGAGAATTCCGCACACGGCTGCATCGCGGACACGCTCGATCTGCTCGCCCGCACCGGGCTGCCCGCAAGCGGGGAAGTGATCCTGCCGATCGTGCACTGCCTTCTGTCGCATGCGAGTGACCTTGGCACGGTCGACTGCGTGCTCGGTCATCCGCAGGCGCTCGCGCAATGCCGGAACTGGCTCGACCGCCACTTGCCGAGCGTCGAGCGGCGCGCCGTATCGAGCAATGCCGCCGCCGCGAAGGCAGCGAGCGAAAGCACCACGCACGCGGCACTCGCCGGCGAGCGGGCCGGCCGGCTCTACGGCATCGAGGTGCTGTCTCGCGCGATTCAGGACCAGCCATCGAATCGCACGCGATTCCTGATCGTCGGCGACGTGCCGCGCATCGCGACGAGCAGCGGCAAGACGCTGATACGCGTCGAGATCGAACATCGCGCAGGCAGTCTCGCCGGTTTGCTTGCCCCCCTGCAAACCCACGGCGTCTCGATCGAGTTCCTCGAGACGCGCCCGCTCGGCAACGGCGCGTGGACGTACTGCTTCTATCTCGAGCTTTCCGGCTTTCCTCACGAGGCGCCGGTCGCCGAGGCGCTGGCGGAAATGACGCAACGGGCGTCGACGCTTGCCGTGCTCGGCGCGTATGCACGCTCGGCCATGTGTGCTGTGCCTTCCGTCTCGCTCCCCCGAGCCACCGACGAGGAGCGCGCGCAATGATTCGGCCGCCCGACCATGCAATGCACCGCGTCAAACGGATCTTCACGTCACTTGACGACCGCCTGATCGTGCTGCTTCGATGCACGCCGCACACGCTCGTGCGTCGCGACACGATGAAGTGCCTGAACGCACTGCGCGCCGCGTACGAGGACGATCTGGAAATCGTGCCGTTTCTCGCAGCGGATTGCCGGCGCACCTTGCCCGAGACAGTCGAACGAACGCTTGGACGCCGGGTTCGTCGCACGGGCTTCTCGCTGGCTGTCGAGCACACCGGCACGCGCGAGGCCGGCATGCCGTCCTCGTGGTGGTTGTGGGACGGCGGCGCATCGCTGCGAATCCCGGCCGATACACCGGTCATCGCCACGCTCTGGCCGTCCGTCCCGCTGGAGGACCTCGGTTGGGCGCTGCCGCTCGCCGATGGCGAGTGCCTGACCAAACGCCTCGCGACCCACGACGAGGGGGCGTTGCCGGTCAACGGCCGGCGCCTGCTGGTCGACCTGCGCTCACAAGGCGCCAGCGGCATGCACATGCTCCGGCATACCCGGCTGGCAGCCGAAACGATCGGCTCGCATCGCGATGTGCTGGGTGGCGCCGTGCTCGACCTGCGCAATCTGGTCGACCTGCGCATACCGCCCGCCCTGCCGTCACGCGACACCGGCGTCGATCTCGACACCGTCAAGGCGTTGCTCGACGCATTGGCGAACGTGGTCACGCATTGCCGCATTGCGACCTATACGCGTGCAGGCACGTCGCTATGGCGGCGCCTCTAGTCCCCGGAAAGCGGACAAGCCGACACGGACGCTCCTTTCGTTTGCAACCGTTTCCTTTCCTCTCCCGATTCACCTCTCCACCCAAGGCTCCACGACATGACGACGACCAAGGCAAAACTGAAATTCGACCCGCTCGATCCGCTGCAGATCACCCGGGAACTGTCCGACGATGAAAATGCGTACCGCGAACGCGTGCGCACGTTCGCGACAAGCGTACTCGCGCCGCGCGTGCGCAGCGCGTTCCGGTACGAGCATGAGGATCGGGCGATCTTTCGGGAAATGGGCGCGCATGGCCTGTTCGGCTGCATGGTGCCTGACCAGTACGGCGGCGAAGCGCGCAACGCCGTCTGCTACGGCATCGCATCGCATGAAGTCGAACGCGTGGATTCAGGTTACCGCTCGCTGCTGACGATCCAGGCATCGCTCGTCATCTTCCCCATCCTGCATTTCGGTACCGATGCACAGCGGGAACGCTACCTGCCGAAGCTCGTGTCCGGCGAATGGGTGGGCTGCTTCGGCATGACCGAAGCGAACCTCGGCTCCGATCCCGCCGCGATGCAGACACGTGCCACCAAAGTACCCGGCGGCTATCGCCTGAGCGGCGAGAAGAACTGGATCACGAACGCGCCCATCGCGGATGTACTGATCGTCTGGGCGAAGGCGGAGGACGGCAACGTGCTCGGCTTCATCGTCGAACGAAATGCCGCCGGACTGTCGACGCCAGTCATCGAGGGCAAGATGGCATTGCGTGCGTCGACGACGGGGAAAATCGTGCTGGACGACGTGATGATCCCGGATTCCCAGGTGTTGCCGGGCGTGAAGCGCCTGTCCGATCTCTTCAGTTGCCTGAATTCCGCACGCTACGGGATCTCGTGGGGCGCGCTCGGCGCCGCGGCCGCCTGCTACGAAACCGCTCGCGATTACACGCTCGCCCGCAATCAGTTCGGCAGGCCCCTGGCCGCAAACCAGCTGATCCAGAAGAAGTTCGCCGACATGCTGACCGAAATCTCGCTCGGGATGCTCGGCTGCCTTCGCTTCGGTCGAATGACCGACGACGGCATCGCGAGCGTCGAGCTGACGTCGATCCTGAAGCGCAACTCGTGCGGCAAGGCGCTGGACATTGCCCGTGTTGCGCGCGACATGCTCGGCGGCAACGGTATCTCCGACGAGTACTGCGTGATACGCCACCTGCTGAATCTCGAAGTCGTCAATACATACGAGGGCACGCACGACATCCACGCGCTCGTGCTGGGCAAGGCGATCACCGGGCTGAGCGCGTTCGCGAACTGAGCCCGATCCATCTACACCGGAGATGAACATGCACCACATGGAGGAGATGCTCGTCGTCGCGGAACGGATCGGTCGGGTTGCCCATCTGCAACTCAACCGGCCCAAGAAGGCGAACGTACTCAATGTTGAACTGATGGCGGCGCTGTCCGCCCACCTGGCGCACCTCGATGGCGACGACGAAGTCAGCGTGATCGTCATTTCGGGGCATCCGAAGTTCTTCGCGGCCGGCGCGGACGTCGCCGCCATGGTCGAGCGCAGCGCGTCGGACGTGATTCGCGAACGCTTTCTCACCGGAGCCTGGGAATGCGTCGGGCGCGTGCGCAAGCCCGTCGTCGCCGCGGTGACGGGCTATGCGACCGGAGGCGGGTGCGAACTCGCGCAGGCCTGCGATGCAATCATCGCGGGCGAATCCGCCCGCTTCGGGCAGCCGGAACTGGCGCTCGGCACGATCCCCGGGCTCGGCGGCACGCAACGCCTGCCTCGCTGGATCGGCCGGATGCGCGCGATGGACTGGTGCCTCCGCGCCCGCGTCGTCACCGCACGAGAGGCGCACGACGCAGGCCTCGTCACGCAGGTAGTCGCCGACGCCGACGTCGTCACGCACGCGATCGCGTACGCCCAGGAGATTGCGGCCTACTCGCTTCCTGCACTGATCCTGTTGAAGGAAGCCATCAATCGCACCGCCGAGATGCCTTTGTCCGCCGGGCTCGATCTCGAGAAACGCCTGTTCTACGCGACCTTTGCGTTCGAGGACAGGCGCGAAGGCATGGCCGCATTTCTCGCGAAGCGCCCCCCCGTATTCCGGCACGCGTGACGCACGCGCCATTTCACTTTCAAGAGGAGCCTCCCGATCACCATGCCGAAACGTCACTTCACTCAACAGATCATCGTCCGCTATTCGGATATCGACTACATGGGGCACGTCAGCAACGCGGTCTATTACCAGTACCTGCAAGACGCGTACGTGAAATTCATGTACGGATTGCTCGACGCGCCGTTCAGCGAACGCATCTCGCAGATCACCGTGAAGACGGTATGCGAGTACCTCGATCAGGTGCGGCTCGGCGAGGTGCTGAACCTGCGCGCCAGCGTCATCCGGTTCGGTACGCGGAGTTTCGACATCGAGTATCTGCTGGCGCGCCGGGACAACGAGGACCATCTTGTCGCACGCGGCCTGTCAACCCACGTCACGTTCGACTATGCGACCAACGCGTCGATCCTGCTGCCGGACGATCTGAAGGCGAGCGTGCTCGCTTATCAGGGCAGTCTGTAGTCTGCAGTCGTTGCCGCCCATTCCACCGGCCTGTCTGTCGGTGCGCCAGTTGGCGTCCGTCAGACGATCCGGCACCTTGCCACGCGGGCGCGATCTCCGTCGTCGACGCAACGCCCCGGAGCCGCGCGGCATTACTCGACAGGGCCTGAACATGTCCCACGCTCATCGACAGCACGACGACGTGTCCGCCAGGGACACCGCAGGGCCAAGCCATCTGGACGGTCCGGAGACGATCCGCGAAAGCGGTCGCCGGATCTGTCTCGTCGGACTGATGGGCACCGGCAAGACGACTGTGGGGCGACACCTCGCGCAACACCTGTCGATCGACTTCGTCGATGCCGACGCATTGCTCGAAGCCCGGCTGGGCTACCCGATCCGGGAATGCTTCGCGCGCGACGGCGAGCGGGTCTTTCGTGACCGGGAATCGAACATCATCGAGGAAATCGCCCGCCGCCCCGAAGTCGTCCTGTCGACCGGCGGCGGCGCCGTGCTGTGCGCGCGCACCCGTTCGACACTGAAACGCCGCTTCACCGTCGTACATCTGACGGCAACCGTCGAAGAGATCCATGCCAGGACACGGCACGACCCGTCGCGCCCGCTATTGCAGACCGACGATCCGATCGCGACGCTACGAAGCCTGCTGCTGCAGCGACAAGCGCTCTACGAGGCCTGCGCCGACCTCACGGTCGACACGACCGCCCGGTCAGTCCCGGCGATCGCGATGCAACTGGCCCGCGCGCTCCGGTCGGTCGATGTGCATGATCCGGACTCGTCGCACTGAAGCCGCGCACGATCAACGCTCGCCTACTCGGACGCTCACCGTTAGAATGCACAGCCTTTCGAGTGCCCCCGCGCCGGTATGCTCATCGGAATCGGCGACGCAACCTGTCCGATCGGGTGTTCACCCTCACCCTTGGAATTCACAGCGTTTCGAGTGCCTTCGGGTGGGGAATATCCACAAGGTGGCGCGTGCGCGACCTCCATCGCGCGCTCACTCTCACCGTTGGATTGCACAGCATTTCGATCCCTGTCGGAGGTATGTTATCCACAATCGCGACGCTGCAACCCGACACACTCGCCGGTCCTCACCTGTGAAATGCACAGCGTGACGAGTCGTTTCCGGGCAGGATATCCACATCGCCGCCGGGACGGAATGCACTTGATCGGGCACGCTCGCTCACCCTGGAAATTCACAGCATTTCGCGTCGTGCGAGCGGTCGGTTATCCACACCCCGGATTCCGCGATCCGCCGCATCGGGTCATCCTCACCGATGATCTGCACAGCCTGTCGAGTCGTTTTGCCGTGGTGATATCCACAACCGGCTGTGCGAAGCGTCCTTCATTCGTCATCGGCGAGGCGGCGCGCGGAAACCGGCCGATGGTCGGGAAACCTTGCCCCGTCGTCCTCGGCGGCACCCTCACCCTTCAAATGCACAGCGTTTCGAGTTGCCTCGGGGTGGGTTATCCACATTCGTCCGGCTCGGCTGCGTCCAATCGGCTCGCGCCCCGCGCGGCGTTACTCGGCAATCGACCGGATGACCGCTGCCGGATTACCGCCGACCAGCACATTCGGCGCAACATCCCGCGTGACGACGGCCCCCGCCGCAACCACCGAGTTCTCGCCCACGGTCACGCCGCCGATGATCGTCGCGCCGGCGCCGATCCATACGTTGCGTTCGATCACGATCGGCTTCGCGACGACGAAATCGCGCCGCCGCGAAGGCTCGACCGGATGGCCGGACGTGATCAGGCTGACGTTCGGCCCGATCATCACGTCGTCGCCGATCTCGAGTCCGCCCAGGTCGTAGAACGTGCAGTTCTGGTTGACGAACACGTTGCGCCCGAGCTTCATGCCGGTGCCGCCCGTCGCATGAAACGGCGGGATCAGCACGAAGCCGTCGTCCACCTGCGTGCCGATCAGTTCGCCGAACAATGCGCGAACCTCGCCTGCATCGTCGAACGTCAGGCGGTTGATCCGCGCGGTGATCGCCATCGCGCGTTTGACCTCGGCCACCATCGCCGCCGATTCCGGTGTTCTGCGTGGAATGATCGTGGTGCGACCGTCGTTTGCCATGCGTGAGTTGTCTCCCGTGATTTCCGTGTTTCGCGATGCGTCGGCGAACGCGGCCGGATGTGAGTCTTGCCGTGCGCGGGGCCACTGCGGGCGCCGCGATGCCGGGCAAGTGACGCCGGCTTGCGCCGGAACTTTTCACCCTGTTCATAACTAGTATCAATATGACTAGTTATTCATGTACCTCCTTGTCCCATGGGACTCTGCCCGGCTTTCTACTCGAAACGCCGCGCGTCCGGCCATCACTCGCCGATAGGCGCCCCTCGCCGGGCGCCCCTGTCCGAACCTCTTGCGCTCGGGTACGCTTGAGCATCCACCGGATCGACAGCTGCACCCAATCACGGAGGCGCGATGAAGCTCTACTACTGGCCGAAGACCCGGGCATTCCGGGCATTGTGGATGCTCGAGGAACTCGGCGTGGTGTACGAACTCGTGCCGATCGACCTGCGCTCGCACGAACAGGGCAGCGACGCGTTCGTGCAGGTCAACCCGATGGCCAAGCTGCCCGCGCTCGACGACGGCAGCGTGCCGTTCGCCGAATCGGGCGCCGTGCTGCTCTATCTTGCCGACCGCTGCCCGGGTGCCGGGCTCGGCATCGCGCCCGACGATCCGCTGCGCGGCCGCTTTCTCCAATGGATGTTCTTCACGCCGACCTGCCTCGAACCGGCGATGGCCGAAAAATTCACCGGCGCGTCGGGCAATCCGGTCGCATTCGGCTGGGGCAACATCACGCGCGTGCAACGCGCACTCGCGCAAGCGCTCGCCCATCATCCATGGCTCGTCGGCGACCGCTTCACCGCGGCCGACCTGCTGCTCGCCAGCACGCTGAAGATCGCATTCGACGCGCATCTGCTGCCGCACGAAGGCGTGCTCGGCGACTACGTCGCGCGCGCCGAGGACCGCGACGCATTCCGCCGCGCGGTCGCGATCGAACAGCGCGAAGCGGCGCGCCTGCTGCATGCGTGACGCGTAGCGCGCGGGCGGTGCCGCCAGCCGCCCGCGCGCGTACCTACGCGGCCGGGCCCGGCGCCGCTGTGTCGGCATCGACCACCGCGCCCGGCGAGCCGCGCTCGTCGGTATCGGTGTCGACCGGCACGACTTCATGAAAATGCGTGTAGTCGATGTGCGTGATGCCGTCTTCGTCGTGCATCAGGTCGACATAGCGGTGACGCCAGCGGATGTCGCCATGCACCCACGTGTGACGCGCCTGCATCACCTGCGCGGTCGTCTCGTCCGAGCCTTCGATCGTGATCAGCAACGACGCGTCGCGCGCGGCGAGCGATTCGGGCGTCTCGCCGAACAGCGCGCTCGATTCGTCGATCACGTGCATCAGGTTCCAGCCGAGCAGGAAAATCGGGTGCTCGCTGCGCACGAGCGGCAGGTCGTGGATCTTGCGCAGCGTGTAGCCCTCGTGCGTACCCTCGATCCGCATCAGCCGCAATTTCGCCTGCGCCTCGGCAATCACGTTCTGGCGCGCGTTCGCGGCGCGCACCATCAGCGTCATCCTGCCGTTCAGCGGCCGGACGATCGCGTAGCGCGCGAACAGGATCTTCGCCTGCGGCCGCGAAAACCGCGCGAACACGAGCCCCGTGGCCAGCGCGATGCCCGACATCCCGATGAAGATCTCGAACGTCGCGACCAGGTGCGCATAGACGGTCTGCGGATGCATGTCGCCGTAGCCGACGGTCGCGAGCGTCTCGACGCTGAAGAAGAATGCGCCGCCGAACCCGGGCGGCGACTGGTTCGCGATCGACGCGTGGCCGAGCAGGTAGAGCGTTGCAAAGCCGCCGTTGAGCAGCAGGAACAGCACGGCGAGCGACAGGAAGAAAACGGGCCAGCTCACCGTCAGCGCGCGGTGATAGAGGTCGCGCCAGCCGAGCGGCGGCATCCCGTACGCGATGACCGGGCGTGTGCCCGACCAGATCTTGCGGCCACGGCCGCGGGAGGCTGGGGAGGACGAATCGACATTCATCGCGCGGGGCCGGAAGCAGGAAGGCGATGAGCGTAGCACGCGCGGCCGCGGCCGGGTATGCGTGCCGGTTCGGAATGGACGTCCGCCGCGCCGCCGGCCGCCAGGCACAAAAAAGCCGGCCGCGGAAGCGGCCGGCTGCGTCGTCAGCGTGCAGACAGGCGCGCGGTGTGCGCGGCGCTCACTTCCGGTCGACGATCACCTGGTCGAACGTGCCGCCGTCCGCGAAATGCGTCTTCTGCGCGTTCGCCCAGCTGCCGAAGACCTGCTCGACGCTGAACGTCTTCAGCGGCTTGAACTCGGCAGCATGCTTCTTCAGCACGTTCGCGTCGCGCGGGCGCAGATGGTGCTGCGCGATGATCTCCTGCGCTTCCGGCGTGTACAGGTAGTCGAGATACGCCTGCGCGACCTTGCGCGTGCCCTTCTTGTCGACGACCTTGTCGACGACGGCGACGGGCGGCTCCGCGAGGATGCTCGCCGACGGATACACGGCGTCGAACTGCGCGCCCGACGCACCGGTGTCCATCAGCGCGACTTCGTTCTCGAACGTGACCAGCACGTCGCCGATGCCGCGCTGCGTGAACGTCGTCGTCGCGCCCCGGCCGCCGGAGTCGAGCACCGGCACGTTGCGGAAGATCGCCTTCTCGAAGTCGATCGCCTGCTGGTCGGTCGCGCCCTTCTGCTTCTGGAAGCCCCATGCGGCGAGATACGCATATCGACCGTTGCCCGACGTCTTCGGGTTCGCGATGATCACCTGGACACCCGGCTTCGCGAGATCGCTCCAGTCCTTGATCGCCTTCGGGTTGCCCTTGCGCACCAGGAACACCATCGTGGTCGAGTACGGCGAGCTGTTGTCCGGGAAACGCGCACGCCAGTCCTTCGGCAGCAACTGGCCGCGCTCGGCGAGCAGGTCGATGTCGTTCGGCTGGTTCATCGTCACGACGTCGGCCTGCAGCCCCTGCAGCACCGACAGCGCCTGCGCGCTCGACGCGCCGTGCGACTGCTTGATCGCGACCGTCTCGCCGGTCTTCTGCTTGTACGCGGCGGCAAAGCCCGTGTTGATGTCCTTGTACAGCTCGCGCGTCACGTCGTACGACACGTTCAGGATCGACGTGTCCGCGTGCGCGGCCGACGCCGCCACGACCAGCGCCGCCGCCGCACCCGTGTGCAGCCAGCGGCCGATCCCCTTCATGCTTGCCATCGTGATATGCCCCGTTTCCAGTGGTGGTGAATGTGCGTGACGGCACGCGTACGCGCTGTCATCGAAACGTAAGCGGGCATTCTAGCGGCCGGGCGCAGCGCGCTTTCCAATCAGTCGTGGAAAGCAAATCTCGATTCCTGCTAAACGGCGGCAGACACTCGCGTGCGCATCGATTCCGGTGTTAAGATCGCCGCTCAGCCCATTCACGGTTCCTCCATGTCCGCTTCCCTGCGCTCGCTTCCGATCCTCGCCGCCGTCGCGGCAGGTGCGCGCGCGGCCGGGCTGAAACTGAAAAAACGACTCCTCGACTGACGGGGACGTCGCGTCCCGTCAGGCGAATGCCGGACGGGATGCCCGCGGGTCGTTTCATTCTCCTTGCACGCATGCCTCGCTCCGGCCCTCCGCCGGCGGAACGGTTCCTTCCCACTCCGTTTCCACCATGAGGCTTTGCATGAACACACGTTTCGAAGGTATCTGGCTGCCGATCATCACGCCGTTCCACCACGGCGAAGTCGACCATGCCGCGCTCGCGCGACTCGCGCGCCACTATGCGGGCGCGGGCATCGCGGGCTTCGTCGCGGGCGCGACGACGGGTGAAGGCGTGCTGCTCGACGCACGCGAACAGGACGCCGTGTTCGCGACGCTGCGCGACGCGGCGCCCGGACTGCCGATCGTCGTCGGGCTGACCGCGAGCGCGACGCATTTCGCGGCCGCGCGTGCGCGCGAACTCGCGACATTGCGGCCCGACGGGCTGCTCGTCACGCCGCCCGTGTACGTGCGGCCGACGCAGGACGGCATCCGCCGCCACGTCGAGGCGATCGTCGACGCGGCCGACCTGCCGGTGCTCGTCTACAACATCCCGTACCGCACCGGCGTGAACGTCGAACTGGACACGCTGCAGGCGCTTGCACGCGACCCGCGCGTCGCGGGCATCAAGGAATGCGGCGGCACGCTCGACCGGATGAACCGGCTCGTGCACGACACGCCGCTCGCGATCCTGTCCGGCGACGACAACCAGAACTTCGCGGCGATGTGCGCCGGTGCGCACGGCGCGATCGCGAGCAGCGCGCACGTGCTGCCCGAATGGCATGTGCGCATCCATGCGCTGCTGCGCGACGGCCGGCTCGCCGATGCGCGGCGCCTGTCGGTCGCGTTGCAGCCCCTCGTCGCTGCGCTGTTCGCGGAGCCGAATCCGGCACCGGTGAAGGCCGTGCTGGCCGCGCAAGGGTGGTGCGAGGACGGGTTGCGGCTGCCGTTCGTGCCGGCGAGCGAAGGGTTGCGGGAGCGGCTGGCCGCGCTCTGCGCGGAACTGGACGAAACCGCACCGGACGCCGCAGCGGCATGACCCGCGACGCCTCGTGAGGCGCCGGCGACCGACGGCTTTCGTGCCGACAAATTGCTTCAAACTGTCAGAACGAGAGACAGGCCGTACCGTGCAAGATGGGTATCGGCCGTCACGAGCTGAAGCGGCTCGAGCCGTGCCTGCGCGACCAGCAAGCGATCGAACGGATCGCGATGGTGGTGCGGCAAATCACGCACTGCCGCACCATGCACGGCACGAACCGGTAGCTCGCGAATCCCGCTCGAGCCGATTGCGCGGATCAGCTTGCCGACGTCGATATCGAGCTTCCCCAAGCCGGCCTTGATGGCGGCCTCCCAGATACTCGCGCTGCTGACGAAACGCTCGTCGGCGGCCGAAATCAGTCGGCGCGCCCGTGCGCTGAGCTTGGGGTCACCGGTCACGATCCACAAAAAGACGTGCGTATCGAGCAACAGCCGCATCAGCACCCTTCGAACGCATCCAGCAGGTAATCGGGCAGCGGCGCATCGAAATCGTCCGCGATCCGGGCCTGCCCTTGCAGGACACCGAACCGAACGGGCGGATTGGCAGACGCGGGGCGATCGGCTGACGCCCCGTCGCCGCGGATCGTGGTATCTGCCCGTTGGGCCGGATCGACCGCACCGGCGCCGGGCGTATTCGCGTTTTGCATGATGACCTCCGTTTCAAGTGATCATCACTGTAGTCAGGTTCACCCGATCGATCCATTCGGCCAATCGGCAGAGGGACGGCCGAACCGCAACCCGCGGCGGCAACCGAACGTTTCGTCACGCCGCCAGCGCCGCCCCCTCCGTCGCATCCCGCACCGCCTGCGTCACGATCCACGCGAGCCGGTCGACGGTCGGCGTCGCCGACGACGTGCGCCGCAGCAGGATCAACGGCAGGCTCGGCAACGCCGGCAATCCGAGCGAAGCCGCATCGAGCACGCGCACCGACGCGGGCAGTCCGTAATGCGAACGCACCGTCAGCCCGAGGCCGGCCGCCGCCGCGGCCCATAACCCGGCGAGACTCGGCGTGGTGAATGCAACGCGCCACGGCACGCCCGCGCGGTCGAGCGCATCGGTCGCGGCGCCGAAGAACCGGCACGGCCGGTCGAACACGACGAGCGGCAGCGCCTCGCCCGCGGCACGGCCGCCCGCCGAGGCGTGCACGGCAGCCGCCCCGACTTGCGCCCCTTCGTCGGCCC
>NZ_QMFZ01000057.1:0-41276 GCF_003294055.1 Burkholderia reimsis | reverse complement strand
GAGACAGGTTGGGGGCAGGGGCGCGGGGCATGTCGTGATTCTAACCAGCCCAAATTGATCGGCCAAGGCGGCATGACCGAGTTTGACCTTTGATCGCCGCCGACACGGGGTCGATAAACCCGGGGTACGCTGAAAGCGCAGTTCGGCGTGTGCGTTTCGTGGGGGGTGGCTGGTGGCTTGTGCCGCGCCGGACGCCCTTGCGATGGCGGGCTGCTGCCGGTTCACGACGTGGTGGCTGTCGTGCGTACGCTGCTTCAATTCTCCGATGCGGCGTTCGTACGGGAACCGGTGATGCCGGCGACAGCGGCCGAGCGGTTCCAGGCGCGCCGCGGCGCCGCGTGGAATCGGGGCAACGGGTGGCGCGAGCGGAGTCGGCCGGTTGGCGATACGCCGATTGCGTTGCCCGCACCGGGCGCCGCGGATGCCGGCCGGTACGACGCGCGGTGCGGCCCGTCAGGCGTACCGCGCGTCGTGGGGCTCATCCGCTTACTTCTTTTCCGGCAGGAACCAGTTCATCACGAGCGCGCAGATGCCGCCCGTCGCCACGCCCGATTCCAGCACGTTCTTCAGCGCGTGCGGCAGGCTGTTGAGGATGTCCGGCACCTGCGACACGCCGAGGCCGAGCGCGAGCGACACCGCGATGATCAGCAGCGCGCGGCGATCGAGCTGGACGCCCGCGAGGATGTTGATGCCCGATGCGGCCACCGCGCCGAACATCACCATCGCCGCGCCGCCGAGCACGGGTTCCGGCACGGCCTGCAGCACGCCGGCGACGACCGGGAACAGGCCGAGCACCACGAGCATGCCCGCGATCCAGATGCCGACGTGGCGGCTCGCGACGCCGGTGATCTGGATCACGCCGTTGTTCTGCGCGAACACCGAGCTCGGAAACGTGTTGAACACACCGGCCAGCAGCGAGTTCGCGCCGTTGACGAGCACGCCGCCCTTGATCCGCTGCATCCACACCGGCCCTTCGACCGGCTCGTTCGAGATCTTGCTGGTGGCTGTCACGTCGCCGATCGCTTCGAGCGACGTGACGAGGTAGATGATCAGCATCGGCACGAACAGCGACCACGAGAAGCCGATGCCGAAGTGCAGCGGCGTCGGGACCTGGAACAGCGCGGCCTGGTGCATGCCGGTGAAGTCGAGGCGGCCGAGGAACGCGGCCGCGAGATAACCGATGACGAGCGCGATGACGAGCGCGGTGCTGCGCACCCACACGATCGGCACGCGGTTCAGCAGGATGATCGTGCCGAGCACGAGGCCCGACAGCGTCAGGTTCTCCGCGCTCGCGAAGGTGCCGTTGGCCATCGCGCCGAAGCCGCCGCCCATGCTGATGAGGCCGACCTTGATCAGCGTGAGGCCGATCAGCAGCACGACGATGCCGGTGACGAGCGGCGTGATCAGGCGCTTCACGAACGGCAGGATGCGCGACACGCCCATTTCGACGAACGATCCGGCAATCACGACGCCGAAGATCGCGGCCATCACGGTTTCGACCGGCGTGCCTTGCTTGACCATCAGGCTGCCGCCGGCGATCAGCGGGCCGACGAAGTTGAAGCTGGTGCCCTGGACGATCAGCAGGCCGGCGCCCAGCGGGCCGAAGCGCTTGCACTGGACGAAGGTGGCGATGCCGGAAATCACCAGCGACATCGACACGATGAGGGTCGTATCGCGGCTGGACACGCCGAGCGCCTGGCAGATCAGCAGGCCGGGCGTGACGATCGGCACGATGATCGCCAGCAGGTGCTGCAGCGCTGCGATGAAGGCGACCATCGGCGCCGGCCGGTCGTTCGGGCCGTAGACGAGGTCGCGGGCCGCACCTGCGGCGTCGGCGCCATGGGCGGCGGGTTGGGCGGAGGAGGCGGGTTGCATGGCGAGCGGGCCGGACAAGGTGGAAAGTGCGGCATTTTAGCCGAACGGCCTGCCGCCGCCGCCGGGGGCGCCGCAATAGCGGGAATTCGGCGGATCGGGAAAACGGTGGCGGATCGGCACCCGGGCGCCCGTGACCGCGAGGCCCGCCGGTCAGCGGGGCTGCCGCGATGCGCGCGCGGCCGGGTTGGCGGTCGCGGCGGTCGTCGCATGGAACCCGGGCAGCCCGGGAATCCGCTGCTCCATGAACTGCAGGAACGTGCGGGTCCTGAGCGGCAGATACCGGCGCGACGCATACACGAGGTGCAGCGCATGCGGCGGCACCATGTCCCACTTCGGCAGCAACCGGACGAGTTGACCGCTGTCGATCAGGTCCTGAACCAGCCACGCCGGCCCGCTGCCCACCGCGTTCCCGGCGAGAAAGCATTCCCGCAGCGCCATCGAGCTGTTTACGCGATACCGGCCGCGCACCGGAACGGCGACCTGCTCGTCGCCGCGGGCGAATGCCAGTTCGTTGCCGATGTCCGCGCGTGCGTAGCCGACGTACTCGTGCCGAGCCAGGTCTTCCGGCCGGCGGAGCCTCGGTGCCTGCGCGACGTACTTCGGCGTGGCGACGAGCAGGCGGGGCGACGACGCGATGGGGCGCGCCACGACATCCGGCGGCAGCAGGTGGCCGAGGCGAATGGCGACGTCGACGCCTTCTTCGACCAGATCGATCACGCGATCGGTCAATTGCAGCTCGACCTCGATCTCCGGCCATGCGGCGAGGAATTCGAGCACGAGCGCATTCAGCCTCAGCTCGCCCAGCCCCAGCGGCGCATTGACGACCAGCTTGCCGACCGGCCGCACCGTTTGCCCGCGCACCTCGGCCACCGCGCTCGCGTATTCGTCGATCACGCGCTTGCAGCGATCGTAGAACCGGCGGCCTTCGTCGGTGGGCGCGAGGCTCGTGGTCGAGCGTTCGAGCAGGCGGACGCCCAGTTCCTTTTCGAACGCGGCGACGATCTTGCTGATCGTCGGCTGGCCGGTGCCTTCCTCGCGCGCGACCGCCGAGAAATTGCCGAGCTCGATGGCTCGGACGAACACGCGCATGGATCGCAGCGATTCCATCTTATTCCTTTCGGGAATGAACCTTATTCAAGTCTCCCACGTTCCTGCGCAATGGAGAATGACCTAACGTTCGCGAACCTTCAATCCCTGACGAGGAGTCGACATGAACGAGGCAACGCAATCTTCGGCACTGGACGGTGCGCACGTCGTGGTATTCGGCGGAAGCTCCGGAATCGGCCTCGATGCCGCGGCCGCCGCGAAGGCGAAAGGCGCGAGCGTCACGCTGGTCGGCCGGACCCGCGCGAAGCTCGAGGCCGCCGCGCAAGCGATCGGCGGCGCGCGCATCGCGGTGGCCGACATCGCGGACCGGCAGGCGGTGCAGGCCGTATTCGACTCGCTCACGCGCGTCGATCACCTGGTCGTCACGGCCGGCCGGTTCATTGCGGGCAAGCTGAACGAGACCGATCCCGATCACCTGCTCGCCGCGCTGCAGGAACGTATCGCCGGGCCGGTCTACGCGATCCGGGCCGCGTTGCCGCTGATGCCGGCAACCGGCTCGATCGTGCTGACCGGCGGGCAACTGTCGGATCGTCCGGCCGCCCACGGCACGTCCGTCATTGCCGCCGCCGTGCGCGGCGTCGAGGCGCTGGCGCAGTCGCTCGCGCTGGAACTGAAGCCGATTCGCGTGAACGTCGTCGCGCCCGGCTTCGTCGAGACGCCGCTCTACGACGCGTTCGGCGCGGAAGCGCGCGACACGATTCTCGCGGGTGCGGCGTCGGCTTTGCCCGGCGGCCGGGTCGGGCGCGCCGATGAAGTGGGGGAGGCGATCGCGTTCCTGCTGGGCAACGGCTTCATGAACGGCGAGATCCTGCACATCGACGGCGGCGGCCGGCTGGTCTGAACCGCGTGTCAGCCTGCGGCGCGCGGGCCGGTGCGGCGTGCCGGCGGGCGTGATGTGTGCGATGTGTGCGGTGTGCGGGAATCCGGATACGCGCGCTGGCAGACGGCGATGACCGCATCGCGCAGACGGCGATGCACGGGGTCGCCGTGCATGCGCGGATGCCACAGCGCGGAAACGAGGATCCCGGGCAGGCGCACCGGGATCTCGAAGCTGCGCAGCCCGAGGGCGTCCGTAAGCCCAGGCGAGAACGCGTTGCCGAGGCTCGAGCGCGGCACGAGCGCGATCAGGTCGGTGCTGGCCGCGACACGCATCGCATCGGGGTAGCCCGGTACGACGACGCGCACGGTGTCGCCCTGGCCGGCCCCGCCGGCCGGGTCGTCGACCGGCCCGCCGAAATCGCCGAGCTGCGACGCGATCACGTGACGGCAGGCCGCATAACGCGCGGGCGTGATCCTGCCCGATGCGAACAGCGGATGCCCGGCGCGTGCCACCGCGACGTGCCAGTCGTGAAACAGCATGCGTGTGTGCAGTTCGGGGGCATCGTCGCCGCGTTTGCCGATTTCCAGATCGACGGCGCCGTCGCGCAGCGCTTGCGGATCGCGGTCGGGTTTCGGGACGAAGCGGATGCGCACCTGCGGCGCGATTTCGCCGAGTGCGGCGACCACCGGGCCGGACAGCATTTCCATGAACGATGCGGCCGCGCGGATGGTGAACGTGGACGCGTGCGTCGCCAGATCCACGTCGGCCGTTGCCGGCCGCAGCACCGCGCGCGCATCGGTTGCGAGCGCGTGCACGCGGTCGCGCAACGCGGCTGCGTGCGGCGTCGGCACGAGCTTGCGCCCGGCGCGCACGAGCAGCTGATCGCCGGTGGACACCCGCAGCCGCGTGAGCGTGCGGCTCATCGCGGACGTGCTCAGGCCAAGCCGGCGCGCGGCGCCGGTCACGCTGCCTTCCGACAGCAGCACGTCGAGCGCGGTGACGAGGTTCAGGTCGATGTCTTCCATGGCGACAGGATACGCCACCGGACGATGTGACATGGCGTTCGGTGCAACTATGGTTTGAGTCGGGTGCGTCTGGCGCCTGTCGGGATGCGCACCTATAGTGGCTGCATGACGCAACCCGGCAAAGGCGGACACCATGCAATCGACTGTATCGAGTAAAAACGCACCGACGATCCTGCTCGTCGCGGCCTCGCGCGGCCTCGGGCTCGCGATGGCGGAGCAATTCCTGGGCAAGGGCTGGAGCGTCACGGGCACCGTGCGGGAAGGAGCGGGGCGCACGCGGCTGCACGATCTTGCCGACCGGTTCGACGGCCGGCTCGACATCGAGACGCTCGACATCTGCGAGCCGGCGCAACTGGCGGCGCTGCGCGAGCGGCTGTCGGGCCGGCGCTTCGACATGCTGTTCGTGAATGCGGGAACGACGAACGAGCCGACCGAAACGATCGGCGAAGTGACGACCGACGAGTTCGTGCGCGTGATGGTCACGAATGCGCTGGCGCCGATGCGCGTGATCGAGACGCTGCAGGATCGCGTGACCGCGGACGGCCTGATCGGTGCGATGTCGTCGGGGCAGGGCAGCGTCGCGAACAACGTCAGCGGGATGCGCGAGGTCTATCGCGGCAGCAAGGCCGCGCTGAACCAGTTCATGCGCAGCTTCGCGGCGCGCCAGGCCGATACGCGGCGTGCGATGGCGCTGATGGCACCCGGCTGGGTCCGCACGGAGCTGGGCGGGCCGGATGCGCGCCTGACGATCGAGGAAAGCGTGCCGAGCCTCGTCGACGTGCTGGTCGCCAAGCGGGCGCGCCCGGGGCTCGAGTATCTCGACTATCTGGGGCGCACGGTGCCGTGGTAATCGTCACGGCGGGCTCCCCGCTGCGATCCGCCGCCTCGTGATCGGGGCACGGGTTTCGCCGGGCCTTTTGCGGCCCGATGCCGGCTCTGCGAAGACCGTGCGGATTCAATACAATGCGACGACAAGCCAGTGACACGGCGTTGCGCCGTCGCGTTCGAATCCCCCGGTTCGCCGCGCATCGTGTGCGTCCCCGTCGTGACGGCCCCCAGTCGAACACGGAGCGCAACATGAACGAACCCTACCTGCAGGTCATCGCGCATTTCTTCGCCAAACCCGGCAACGGCGACCGCGTGCTCGAACTGCTCGCGGAACTGGCGCCGGCGACGCGCACCGAGCCGCAGAACCTCGACTACGCGTATTTCCGGTCGGCGGAGGACCCCGACCACATCGTGATCCTCGAACGCTACCGCTACGCGGACGGCCTCGACGTGCATCGGGATACGCCGCATTTCCAGCGGATCGGTGTCGGCGCGATCTTTCCGTTGCTCGATCGCCGCGACGTGTTGCGCTTCATGGTGCAGCCGGACACCGGCACGGCGACGTCGCCGGGAGGCGCCTGATGAACCCGTTTCAATTCCGTACCGTGCCGACGCAGGTCGTCGAATTCGGCGCCGCGCGCCGGCTCGGCGCGTTGTTGCGTGAACGCTTTCCGGCGCTCGTGCGGCTGTGCGTCGTCACCGATGCGTTCCTGCATCGCAGCGGCGTGCTCGCGCCGGCGCTGGAGAGCCTCGCCGCGCACGGCTGGCAGGTCACCGTGATCGACGACGTGATCGCCGATCCGCCCGAGCACGTGGTGCTGGACGCGACCGAGCGGGCCGTCGCGGCCGACGCCGAGATCGTGCTCGGCCTGGGCGGCGGATCGTCGATGGACGTCGCGAAGCTGATCGCGGTGCTCGTGCCCGGGCAGCAGGCGCTGGCCGACATGTACGGTGTCGACAAGGTCACGAGCGCGCGGCTGCCGCTCGTGCAGATGCCGACGACGGCCGGCACGGGTTCCGAAGTGACGGCCGTGTCGATCGTCACGGTCGGCGAGGCGCGCAAGATGGGCGTCGTGTCGCCGCACCTGTTCGCCGATGTCGCGATCCTCGACGCCGAACTGACGCTCGGCCTGCCGCGCGCGGCGACGGCCGCGACGGGCATCGACGCGATGGTGCATGCGATCGAGGCCTACACGTCCGCGCGGCTGAAGAACCCGGTGTCCGACATGCTGGCCGTGCACGCGCTGACGCTGCTGTCGCGCAACCTGCTCGCAGCGTGCGACGACGGCCACGACCGCCACGCGCGCGAGGCGATGCTGGTCGGCGCTATGTTCGCGGGGCAGGCGTTCGCGAATGCGCCGGTCGCCGCCGTGCACGCGCTGGCCTATCCGGTCGGCGGGATCTTCCATGTGCCGCACGGGCTGTCGAATGCGCTCGTGCTGCCGCACGTGCTGCGTTTCAACGCACCGGCCGCCGCACCGCTGTATGCGGAACTCGCGGCGATCGTCGCGCCGTCGGCGACGGGCAGCGACGAAGCGCGTACGCACGCGCTGATCGGCGAGATCGACCGGCTGATCGCCGCGACGGGCATTCCGCGCACGCTGCGCGAGGTCGGTATCGGCGAGGGCGACCTGCCGAGGATGGCATCGGACGCGATGCTGCAGACGCGCCTGCTCGTGAACAATCCGCGCGAGGTGACGGAAGCAGACGCGCTGGAGATTTACCGGCGGGCGTGGTGACGGGGCGGGCGCGGCGCGCCGCCCGCCACGCATTCACGTCACGATGCCCGCGCTGTCCGGCAGTCCCGAAGCACAGCTGCCGCACTGCCCGCCGGGTTATGCGCTCGACGCGTCGGCGCCGGCCGCCACCACGTACGCCGACGCCTGTTTCGTGCCGTCCGGCTGCGTTTGCAGATAGACGCCCTGGATTTCCGGCTCGAAACCCGGCAGCGCGTTGATCCCGGCTTCGAGCGCGCGGAAGTAGTCGAGCGCCGGGCCGCCCCAGACTTCGCCGGGCACCACGCAGAAGATGCCGGGCGGATAGGGCAGCGCGCCTTCCGTCGCGATCCGGCCTTCGATGCGATCGAGCGTGACGAGTTCGACGTTGTTGCGGATCAGCTCGGCGTTCGCGGCCTGCGGCAGCATCGCCTGCTTCGGAAATCGTGCGCGCCGGAACATCAGCTTCTGCAGATGCTTCATGTCGTGGCTGCGGTAGAAGTCGTGCATCCGCTGGCACAGCTGCCGCAGGCGCATGTTGCCGTACAGCTCCGGATACGCTTCGCACAGCGACGGAATCGCTTCGCGCAGCGGCGTGTCCTGGTCGAGATGCCGTTCGAACTGCGCGAGGTGCGCGATCAGGTGCTGCAGCTTGCCGAAGCTTTCCGACGGCGTGAGCAGGAACAGGATCGTGTACAGGTCGGCCTTCTCGGGCACGACGCCGTGCTCGCGCAGGTAGCGCGCGAGGATCGGCGCCGGCGCGCCGAACGGCGCGTACTCGTGCGTATCGCGATCGATGCCGGGTGTCGTCAGCAGCAGCTTGCACGGGTCGACGAAATACTGGTCGTCCGCATAACCCTCGAAGCCGTGCCAGGTGTCGGCCGGGTGGAAGCGGAAGAAGCGCAGGTCGTCGACGATCTGCTCGGTCGGGTAGTCGGCCCACGGGCGGCCGTCGACGTTCTGCGGCACGAACGGACGGATCTGGCGGCAGGTCTTGAGCAGCAGCTTGCGCGCGTCGACGCCGTGCGCGACGCAGTCGCGCCACAGGCGCTTGCCGGCCGGGCCCGCGTGCATCTGCGCGTTGACGTCGAGCGCCGCGAACATCGGGTAGAACGGGCTCGTCGACGCATGGATCATGTACGCGTTGTTGAAGCGCCGGTGATCGCAGAAGCGTTTCTGGCCTTCGATGTGGCTGTCCTTCTTGTGGATCTGCGACGTCTGCGAGAAGCCGGCCTGCTGCTTGTGCACCGACTGCGTGACGAAGATGCCGGGATCGTCGGGGCCGAGCGCGAGCATCAGCGGCGAGCAGTCCTGCATCATCGGGATGAACTGCTCGTAGCCGACCCACGCCGAATCGAACAGGATGTAGTCGCACAGATGCCCGATCCGGTCGACGATCTCGCGCGCGTTGTAGATCGTGCCGTCGTAGGTGCCGAGCTGGATCACCGCGAGCCGGAACGGGCGCGGCCGGTCGGCGCGCTCCGGCGCGACGTCGCGGATCGCGTCGCGAATGCGCGCCTCGTCGAGCGCCGCGCTGTCGACGCCGCCGATGAGGCCCCACGCGTTGCGCGCGGTTTCGAGGTAGACCGGGCGCGCGCCCGACAGCACGAGCGCGCCGAGATGCACCGACTTGTGGTTGTTGCGGTCGAACAGCACGAGATCGTCGGGGGCGAGCAGTGCGCTCGTGACGACCTTGTTCGACGTCGACGTGCCGTTCAGCACGAAATACGTCTTGTCCGCGTTGTAGATCCGCGCGGCATTGCGCTGCGCTTCCAGCGCGGGGCCTTCGTGGATCAGCAGGTCGCCGAGCCGGACATCCGCGTTGCAGAGGTCGGCACGAAAGATCGTCTCGCCGAAGAAGTCGAAGAACATCCGGCCGAGCGGATGATTCGAGAAGAACTGGCCGCCTTGATGGCCGGGGCAGTCGAACTCCACATAGCCGCGCTGCACGTATTCGCGCATCACCTTGAAGAACGGCGGCAACAGGTTGTCGCTGTAGATGTCGGCGGCGGCGGAGATCTGCCGGCCGTAGTAGTGGCGGCCGCCATGACGGAGCTGGATCACGCCGCTCGCGCTCGGCAGGACCGACGGCGGCACTTCCTGGCCGGGCTCGACCGCGACGAAGAACGGAATCGCGAACCCGGTCCGTTCGACGGTTTTCAGCACCTGTTGCGCCGAATCGATTCCGACCACGATTGCCGCGATATTCGTGAAATCAGTCTGAAATACATCGACCTGTTCATGCGTGGTGAGGTAGGCGCCGATCAGCGCCGGCTCGACTGCGATTTTCAACAGGCTCACGCGAATTCTCCCGTAAATGTGCTCAAACGGGAGCCGCATTCGCACGGGCGCGTAATCCGCATAATCCGGCACGCGCCGCAGCCGATTGAAATGCTCCCGCGAATGCTGAATGCCGAATCACGCACGGCGCGCCGTGCGAAGAAGCCTTGCGCGGCGCCGCGCAGCCGCCGCCGGTCAACGCACGGCGCAGCCGATCGTAGCAACAAAACCGTGCGAATTCAATCGACCGGAATCGCCGATCCGGCTGCCGGATGAAAACAATCGAATCATCGGGAATGCGCGTGTTGCAATGCACATCAAAATGAACCGGGCGTGAAATGCGATTTGAAAATGGCCGACAGTTTCACCGAATCGTCTGCTTTTCATCAAAAGGCATCTATGGCATAGTCGGCTCCGAATTGGATGGCGAATCAAACCGGATTGGCGAGCGTCTCACGCCGCGGCCCGTGGCCTGCTGTCCGCGTGCTCGTGAGACGGATCACACTAACGAAGCATCGGAACAACGAGGGCAACAACATGAATACGTCCGTCGGTGGCATTCGTCGTCTCGGCATGCGCGCGCTTCTGGTCGACGACGAGATCACGCAGGAAACGGCGACCGGGCGCGCGGTCCGCACGCTGAGCGCGGAGCTCGCACAGCGCGACATCGACGTGCTCACGGCAACCTCGGCCGACGATGCGATCATGCTGATCCGCTCCGATCCGTCGATCCAGTGCGTGCTGCTCGACTGGGATCTCGGCGTGGACGGCCACGGGCCGTCCGAGGCCGTGCTCGACGCGGTCCGCCATCGCAACGGCAAGGTGCCGATCTTCCTGCTGGCCGACCGCAGCGTCGCATCGACGGTGCCGTCCGCGGTGATGGGCCAGGTCGACGATTTCGTGTGGCTGCTCGAAGATACCGCCGACTTCATCGGCGGGCGCATCCATGCGGCGATCGAACGCTATCGCGCCACCGTGCTGCCGCCGATGTTCGGCGCGCTCGCGAAATTCTCGCGCGTCTACGAATACTCGTGGCATACACCCGGCCACACGGGCGGCACGGGTTTCCTGAAATCGCCGGTGGGCCGCGCGTTCTTCGAATACTTCGGCGAAGCGCTGTTCCGTTCCGACCTGTCGATCTCGGTCGGCGAGCTCGGTTCGCTGCTCGACCACTCGGGGCCGATCGGCGAGAGCGAGCGCTACGCGGCACGCGTGTTCGGCGCGCATCGCACGTATCACGTGACGAACGGCTCGTCGACGTCGAACCGCATCATCCTGATGGCGAGCGTGAGCCGCGACCAGATCGCGCTGTGCGACCGCAACTGCCACAAGTCGGCCGAACACGCGATGACGATGTCCGGTGCGATCCCGACCTACCTCGTGCCGACGCGCAACCGCTACGGGATCATCGGGCCGATCGCGTCCGAGCGCCTCACGCAGACGGCGATCCGCGAGGCGATCGCGTCGAACCCGCTCACGGCCGGGCTCGCCGATCGCCAGCCGAAGCATGCGATCGTCACCAACTCGACGTACGACGGCCTGTGCTACAACGTCGCGCGCGTCGAGGAGCTGCTCGGCGCGAGCGTCGATCGATTGCATTTCGACGAGGCCTGGTATGGCTACGCGCGTTTCAATCCGCTCTACCGCGATCGCCACGCGATGCACGGCGACCCGCGCGACCACCATGCGGACCGCCCGACGGTGTTCGCGACGCAGTCGACACACAAGCTGCTGACCGCGCTGTCGCAGGCGTCGTACATCCACGTGCGCGACGGCCGCAATCCGATCCCGCATGGCCAGTTCAACGAAACATTCATGATGCACGCGTCGACGTCGCCGAACTACGCGATCATCGCGTCGAACGACGTCGCGGCCGCGATGATGGACGGCCCCGGCGGCGCGGCGCTCACGCACGAGTCGATCGAGGAGGCCGTCGCGTTCCGGCAGATGATCGCGCGAATGAACAGCGAGTTCGGCGCGAAAGGCGACTGGTTCTTCGAATGCTGGCAACCGGACACCGTGCTCGAGACGCGCACGGGCCGCACGCTCCCGTTCCACGATGCGCCGCCCGAGCTGCTCGCGAGCGATCCGTCGTGCTGGGTGCTGCGCCCCGGCGCGCAATGGCACGGCTTCGGCAACATCGAGGACGGCTACTGCATGCTCGATCCGATCAAGGTGTCGATCGTCACGCCGGGTGTCGCGCCGGCCGGCGGCCTGATGCCGGTCGGCATTCCGGCGAGCGTTCTGACCGCGTATCTCGATGCGCGCGGGATCGTCGTCGAGAAGACGACCGACTTCACGATCCTGTTCCTGTTCTCGATCGGCATCACGAAAGGCAAGTGGGGCTCGCTCGTCAGCGCGCTGTGCGACTTCAAGCGCGACTACGACGCGAACCTGCCGCTCGACATGGCGATTCCGTCGCTCGCGAAGGCGCATGGTTCGCGCTATGCGGGCATGGGGCTGAAGGACCTGGCCGACACGATGTTCGCGGCGATGGAGCAGCTCGGCACGACGCGGCTGATGTCGGAAGCCTTCTCGATCCTGCCGAAGCCGGAGATGAGCCCGGTGCGCGCGTACGAGCACCTGGTGCAGGGCCGCGTCGAGCAGGTCACGCTCGAGGAGCTGGCCGGGCGCACGGTCGCCACCGGCGTCGTGCCGTATCCGCCGGGCATTCCGCTGCTGATGCCCGGCGAGAACGCGGGGCCGGCCGGCGGCCCGGTGCTCGGTTACCTGAAGGCGCTCGAGGCGTATGACCGGCGCTTCCCGGGGTTCGCCCACGACACCCACGGCGTGGAAGTCGAGGACGGCACGTACCGCGTGTACTGCCTGACGGCCTGAGCATCCGGCCGAGCGAACGGGGCAACCCGCGAGCAGGCGAACACGCGAACACGCGAACACGCGAACACGCGAGCAGGCGACCGGCCGCGCGGCGGCCTCACATCGAAGGATCGACATCATGGAAAACGCAGCGCGCATGTCCGACGCGGCCACGGCGGCCGCGCCGAAGAACCGGATGAACGTCTGGCAGCTGACCATCCTCACGGCGGTCAACATGATGGGCTCCGGCATCATCCTGCTGCCGTCGAAGCTCGCGCAGGTCGGCACGATCTCGCTGCTGTCGTGGATCGTCACGGCCGGCGGCTCGCTCGCGCTGGCCTATGCGTTCGCGCGCTGCGGCATGCTGAGCCGCAAGCCGGGCGGGATGGGCGGCTACGCGGAATACGCGTTCGGCAAGGCCGGCAACTACATGGCGAACTACACATACGGGCTGTCGCTGGTGATCGCCAACGTCGCGATCGGCGTGACGGCAGTCGGCTACGGCACCGTGCTGTTCGACGCGACGCTGTCGCCGCTGCAAACCGGCCTGTGGACGATCTTCCTGCTCGTGCTCACGACGGTCGCGAACTTCGGCGGCTCGCGTATCACCGGCCGGATCGGCGCGGTGACCGTGTGGGGCGTGATCATTCCGGTCGTCGCCGTGTCGCTGATCGGCTGGTTCTGGTTCAGCGGTGCGACCTGGGGCGCCGCGTGGAATCCGAACAACCTGCCGTTCGGGCCGGCCGTCAGCAGCTCGATCGCGGTGACGCTGTGGGCGTTCCTCGGGCTCGAATCCGCGTGCGCGAACTCGGACGCGGTCGAGAATCCGGAGCGCAACGTGCCGATCGCCGTGCTCGGCGGCACGATCGCGTCGGCGATCTTCTACATCGTGTCGACCAACGTGATCGCGGGGATCGTGCCCAATGCGATCCTCGCGAAGTCGAACGCGCCGTTCGGCATCGCGTTCGCGACGATGTTCACGCCGACGGTCGGCACGATCGTCACCGCGCTGATGGTGATCGCGTGCATCGGCTCGCTGCTCGGCTGGCAGTTCACGGTCGCGCAGGTGTTCAAGAGTTCGGCGGACGTCGGTTATTTCCTGCCGGTGTTCGCGAAGGCGACCCGCACCGGCACGCCGATCGTCGGGATGGTGATCCTGCTCGTCGCGCAGGTCGCGCTCGCGCTGATGACGATCAGCCCGGAACTGAGCAGCCAGTTCCAGAAGATCGTCGATCTGGCCGTCGTCACGAACCTCGTGCCTTACGTGATGTCGATGGCCGCGCTGATCACGATCCAGAAGGTCGCGAAGGTGCCGCCGGCGAAGGCGCTGCTGACGAACGTGATCGCGATGGTGGCTACCGCGTACAGCTTCTATGCGCTGTTCAGCTCGGGCGAGCAGGCGCTGATGCTCGGCGGCCTGTGCGTGTTCCTGGGCTGGACGCTGTTCGGTTTCGTCAGCGCGCGCTTCTACCAGATGGAAGTCGACGCGCACGTGAAGGAGCCGGGGAAGTCGCTGCAGGCTTGACGGCGGCTGCCGTCGTCAGCGGGCGGCGCGGGCCAGCAGCGGCGGGATGTCCTGCTTCAGCAGGTCGACGACGGCCCGCACGCGCGGCGGCAGCGGCCGCTGCGCGTGGACGAGCACGTTGAGCGCGAAGTCGGGAATCGTGTAGCGCGGCAGGAGCTCGACGAGCGTGCCGGCCGCGAGCGCGTCGGCGCAGGCCGGGTGCTGGACCACGCCGATGCCGCCGCCCGCCGCGATCGTGTCGAACATCGGCCGCCAGTGGCTCGTCGTCATGATCGTGCGGATGCGCGCGTATTCGAGCGGGCCGCCGTCGTGCTGCACGGGCAGCCGTTCGCTCGCGAAGACGCCTTTCACGCGGATGAACGGATGGTTGGCCAGATCGGCCGCCGTGTCGATCGGGCCGCACCGGTCGAGATACGACGGCGCGGCGACGAGCCGGCGGCCCACCGCGCCGACCGGGTGCGCGACGAACCCGCCGTCGCCGAGCTGTCCGACGCGGATCGAGATGTCGACGCCTTCCGTGACCGGATCGACGATGTCGTCGTTCAGGACCAGATCGATGTGCAGGCCCGGATACGCGGTGCGGACATGCATCAGCACGCCCGGCAGCACGACCTCGCCGAAGCATTGCGGCGCCGCGAGGCGGATCGTGCCGTCGAGCGCGGTTTCCGTCTTCGAGACCGATGCGACCGCATCGTCGGCCGCTTCGAGCAGCGCCTTGCTGCGGTCGTAGAAGATCCGGCCTTCTTCCGTGCACACGAGGGTGCGCGCACTGCGCATCAGGAGCCGTGTGCCGAGATGCTTCTCGAGCCGTTCGATGCGCTCGCTGACGGCCGGCTGGCCCATGTCGAGATCGCGTGCCGCGCCGGACATCGTGCCGCGCTCGACGACCCTGACGTAGATGCGCATCGTCGCCAGCAAATCCATGAAGTCGCGCCCCTTGTCCGGTTCCGGTTGATGCCGATCGACGGATGGTACCAAAGCACGGCTGAATGAAGGTGTGGAGCGCCCCGATACTGACCATCGGTTGCGCAGGCCGCGTGTGTTCGCCGGTGCGATGGGCGACAATCGGCTTCCGTGCGATCGACTGGAGACGACGACATGACGCAACAGGATGAAGCGGTGCGCACGCGCTGCGTCGCATGGCAGATCGTGCAGACCTGGCAGGCGGCCGAATGGTGCAGGCTCGTCGAGTCGCGAACGGGTATCGGTTTGTCGGGGTCGGTGTCGGGCGCGATCGACGGCGCGCCGTTTCGTGTCGATTACGCGATCTCGTGCGGTGCCGACTGGCTCACGCGCGCGGCACGCATCACGCAGTGGGGCGGCACGCAGCCGCCACGGCAGCGGGATATCGCGTGCGACGCAGGGCGCTGGACGATCGACGGCGTCGACGTACCGGCGCTCGCGGGCGCGACCGATATCGATCTCGGTTTCAGCCCGTCGACGAACACGTTGCCGATCCGGCGGCTCGGGCTGGCCGTCGGCGAGGCGGCCGTGATCCATACCGCGTGGCTGCGCTTTCCCGAATTCGAGTTCGTGCGCGGCGAGCAGCGTTATACCCGCACGGCGGAGCACGTGTACCGCTACGAAAGCGGCACGTATGCGGCCGATATCGCGATCGACGAAGCGGGCCTCGTCACCGACTACGACGAATGGCGACGCATCGGCGCGGCTCCCGCGCGCTGACGCACGCGGGCCGCGCCGTGCGTCGGCGGCGGCAGTGCATCAGCGTGCGCTGGCCACCGACAGCTTGCCGGGAATCAGCTTCAGCGCGCTGAACGCGTCGGCGATGTTCTGCTGATACGCGAGCGTCGCGTCGCTGATCGGCTGCACGCCATAACCGGCGCGCTTGAGCGCGACTTCGAGCGTCGGCGCGTCGAGGCCGACGAGCGGCGACAGTTGCGCGGCGACTTCCGCCACATGGTCGCGTGCCCAGCGGTCGACCGCGTCGACTTCGTCGAGCAGCGCGCGCAGCACCTGCGGATGAGCGGCCGCGTATTTTCGTGCGGCGAGGTAGTACTGCGTATTGCGCACGAGCCCTTCGCCGTTCGCGATCACGCGCGCGCCGATCTGCCGCTCGGCGGCGGCCAGGTACGGATCCCAGATCACCCACGCATCGACGTTGCGCTGCACGAACGCGGCGCGCGCGTCGGCGGGCGTCAGGTAGATCGGCTGGATGTCGGCATACGTCAGGCCCGCGTGTTCGAGTGCCTTCACGAGCAGGTAGTGGACGTTCGAGCCTTTGTTGAACGCCACCTTCTTGCCGCGCAGCTGCGCGACGTTGCGGATCGGCGAATCGGGCAGCACGACGATCGCCTCGCCTTGCGGCGCGGGCGGCTCGTTGCCGATGTAGACGAAATCGACGCCGCCCGCCTGCGCGAAGATCGGTGGCGTCTCGCCGACCGTGCCGACGTCGATCGCGCCGGCGTTCAGGCCCTCGAGCAACTGCGGGCCGGCCGGAAATTCGAGCCATTGCACCGTGACGCCCTGGCTCGCGAGCCGCTTTTCCAGCGTGCCGCGTGCCTTGAGCACGACGAAGTTGCCGTATTTCTGGAAGCCGACGCGCAACCGCGTGCCGCTGTCTTGCGCGTGCGCGGGCAGGCCGGCGAGCGGGCCGAGCGCGAGCCCGGCCAGCCCGGCGGCCGCGCCTTGCAGCCACTGGCGGCGATGCGGGTTCGCCGGTGTCGGTTCAACGTCTGCGTGCGGTGTGTCGTTCATCGAGGCGTCCTGCGGGCGAAGGAGCGGGCCGCGCGCGAAAGGCGACGCGGTCGGCGCAGGGCGGGGCCGGATGCGGGCGCTGCACGCCACGGGCCGGCCCGCGCCGGACTCGTGACGATACGTCCGCCTGCACCGGCGGCCAACCAACGAATGCGCATATGCAAATCAGCGGTGGGCGCGTTGCGGGCGTTCGCTCCGGCGATCGGTGCAAAAACCCGCCGGGACGAGCCGGAACCCGCAGCGACGAGCCGAAACGTGGTCAAACCGCGGCCAAAACGCGGCCGGAACAGCGCGGCATGGCAGGCCGCCCCGGAGAAATCGCCGCCTCACACGCGTGGCCGCCCGGCGTTCGACGAGCCGCTGCCTGAACCGCTGCCGCGACGCTCAATCGGAGCCGGTCGGGCTTTCCTCGATCGAATCGACGCGATCCGGATAGAACGCGAGATGCCCGCGGATCGCGTCGACGGCCGGATAGGGCGCCTCGTAGGTCCAGACGGCATTGACCGAGCGTTCGCCGCCGACCGGGATCGAGTAGTACGCGCAGTCGCCCTTGTACGGGCAGTAGGTCGCGTGATCGGTGCGCAGCAGCAGCGTCAGGTCGGCGTCCTCGCGCGGGATGTACAGCACGGCCGGGTAGGCGGCTTCGCGCAGCGCCAGCGCACGGCGCGTGTCGGCGACGATCCGGCCGGCCGCCTTGACCACGACCCGCCGCGGGTGCGATTCGATCGTGATCGGGTGATCGGGGCCCGGCGTCTTCACCGGGCGGGCAGGCGTATCGGGGCTGACAGGCATGGTGTGTCCTCCTGGAATCGGCGGCGCGACGGGATGCGCGCCGGCGTTGGCCAGCCGATACGATGCGCCCATTTCGGCGAACCTGCACGGGGCCGGAAGAGACCGCGCGGGCCACGTGCCCGACGCTCGCACGGACATCCCCGTGCCGCGGCGGCGGGATGCCGATCCAGCGATAAGCAACGCGGAATTAATTGGTAAGCGATCGGCGGGCGACGCGCGAAGATCGGCCGTCGTCATCTGCATGACAGCCATCGATTCCGCCACCATGAAGACCTCTTTCGTTTCGCCCGCCGCGCGTCGCGTGCGGAAACCGCCGCGCGCCGCGACGGCCCTGCGCTGCATCGTGGCGTCGCTGCTGCTCGCCGGCGCGGCCACGCACGCGCTTGCCGCGCCCGCCGGCAAGACGCTCGTGTATTGCACCGAAGGCAGCCCGGCCGGCTTCGATCCGGGCCAGCACACGACGAGCACCGATTTCGACGCGAGCACGTTCACGATCTACAACGGGCTCGTGCAGTTCAAGCGCGGCACGCTCGATCTCGAACCGTCGCTCGCGACGAGCTGGGACGTGTCGCCCGACCAGCGCACGATCACGTTCCATTTGCGGCGCGGCGTGAAGTTCCAGACGACCGCGTGGTTCAAGCCGACGCGGCCGTTCCAGGCCGACGATGTCGTGTTCACGTTCCGCCGGATGCTCGATCGGGACGATCCGTTCCGCAAGGCCTATCCGGTCAGCTTCCCGTATTTCAGCGACCTCGGTTTCGACCGCAACATCGAACGCATCGACAAGGTCGACGACTACACGGTGCGCTTCGTGCTGAAGACGCCCGACGTCGTGTTCGTGCGCAATCTCGCGATGGCGTTCGCGTCGATCCTGTCGGCCGAGTACGCGTCGCAGCTCGCGGCGCGTCACCGCGAGGCCGACATCAACCAGTTCCCGGTCGGCACGGGGCCGTTCCTGCTGCGCACGTACCAGAAGGACGCGCTGATCCGCTACGACGCGAATCCGGACTACTGGAAGCCGGACGACGTGAAGCTCGCCCGTCTCGTGTTCGCGATCACGCCCGATCCGGCCGCGCGCCTGCAGAAGCTGGTGTCCGGCGAATGCCAGGTGTCGGTGTTCCCGCGGCCGGCCGACCTCGACACGGTGCGGCGCGACCCGAAGCTGTCGTTGTTCTCGGGGATGGGTTTCAACGTCGGCTTCGTCGCGTACAACACGCAGCATGCGCCGCTCGATCGCGTCGACGTGCGGCGCGCGCTCGACATCGCGATCGACAAGTCGGCGATCGTGAAGACCGTGTTCAACGGCGACGCGAAGATCGCGACGAACCCGATGCCGCCCGCGCAATGGTCGTACAACCCGCGCCTGAAGGATGCGCCGCGCGATCCGGCGGCCGCGAAGGCGCTGCTCGCGCAGGCCGGTTTCCCGAACGGTTTCGACCTCACGCTGTGGGCGATGCCCGTGCAGCGCCCGTACAACCCGAATGCGCAGCTGATGGCGCAGTTGATCCAGCAGGACTGGGCGAAGATCGGCGTGCGCGCGAAGATCGTCAGCTACGAATGGGGCGAATACAACCGCCGCGCGAAGCTCGAAGGGCAGCACGACGCGATCCTGTACGGCTGGTCGGGCGACAACGGCGATCCCGACAACTGGCTCGGCACGCTGCTCGGTTGCGACGCGGTGCACGGCAGCAATCTCGCGAAATGGTGCAATCAGGATTTCGAACGGCTGGTGGACGCCGCGCGTTCCAATGCGGACGTCGCGAAACGCACGGCGCTGTACGAACAGGCGCAGGTCGTGTTCAAGGACCAGGTTCCGTTCACGCCGATCGCGACGTCGATCGTGTCGCTGCCCGTGTCGAAGCGCGTGCACGGGCTGACGTTCTCGCCGCTCGGCGGGCACCGCTTCGACGGGGTCTGGCTGGATTGACGGACGGGCCGCGCACACGCGCGGCCCGCGCATTCATCGGCATGAGGTGACGGAAGTGACGGAAAGGCCGACTCGCCGCGGTGCGCCGGCTGCCGCCGGTTCAGTTGAGCGCGATCGCCGCCGCGGCCTCGACCGGCGAGCCTTCGAGCGCGACCGACGGCCGGCCGTCGGGGCCGACCGGCACGTCGCCGGTGAGCGTCGTGCGATAGAGCTGGCGGTCGAAGTCGAGATCGAAGATGTCGACCGGCGCGAGGTGGGCGGTCGCGCGGTTGTCCCAGAACGCGATGCTGCGCGGCTCCCACTTGAAGCGGATCGTGAATTCAGGCCGCGTCACGTGTTCCCACAGCAGTTCGAGCAGGGCCTGGCTCTCGCGCGGCGTCAGCCCGACGATCGATTTCAGGAAGCTCGGGCTCACGTACAGCGCGCGTTCGCCGGTCTCCGGGTGCACGCGCACGAGCGGATGCTCGGTCACGAGCGGGCGGCGTTCGACCGCGTCGTCGAACGCATCGGTTGCGCGCGCGCCGGCCGGCGGCGTGAAGCGATGAAGGCCGCGCAGGCCGTCGACGAAGCCGCGCAGCGGCGCGGACAGCGTTTCGTACGCGCGCACGAGGTTGGTCCAGTGCGTGTCGCCGCCGTAAGGCGGGATCGTCACGCCGCGCAGGATCGACGCCCACGGCGGGTTCACGGCGGCCGTCACGTCGGTGTGCCAGCCGGTCCACGGCCGGCGCACCGGTTCGCCTTCGAAGCGGGTTGCCTTGCGGTGTTTCGCGATCGAGTACACGGCGGGATGCCCGTCGACGTGCCCGAACACCGGGTGGCCGACCGTCGGCTCGCCGAACTGCGCGGAGAACGCGACGTGCTGCTCGTGCGTGAGGAACTGCTCGCGGAAGAAGATGACGCGCCATTTCAGCAGCGCGGCGCGAATCGCCGAGATCTGCGGCGTGGTCAACGGTTGCGTGAGGTCGACGCCGCGTATTTCCGCACCGATATGGGCGGACAGCGGGATCACGTCGATCGGCTCGGCGGCGGGTTCGAGTAAGGCGCTCATGCGACGCTCCTGGCGGAAGTGAACGGGGTGCGGGGCCGACATCGTTGCGCGTGCGCGCGTCGGTCCGGTGGCGGGAAAGGCATGGTCGGGTGTCCGGTGGCGGAGGAGGCAGGTACGGCGGCGCGCACGGAACGGCGCCGCCGCGTGACGCGGGCGTTATTGCAGCGTCGCGCCCGGCCCCTTCAGCACGACGCTCCGGCGGCCGTCGATGCCGACCGGCACGTCGCCGTGCACGGTCGCGCGGCGCACGACACGGCGCGCATCGCCGTAGTCGTTGATCGCGTAGTGCTGCGTCGCGCGGTTGTCCCAGATCGCGACGTCGCCTTCCTGCCAGTTCCAGCGCACGGTGTTCTCGAGACGCGTCACATGTTCGTGGAATACCTGCAGCAGGTGCGCGGAATCCTGCGCCGACAGCCCCTTGAGCCGCTGCACGAAATGCCCGAGCACGAGCGTGCGTTCGCCGGTTTCCGGATGGACGCGCACGACCGGGTGCTCGGTTTCGTAGACGGTCGACGTGAACACTTCGCGGTAGCGCTTCAGTTGCGCATCGTCGGCATGCACGTGCGTCGACGCGTAGTCGTATGCGTTGGTATGCAGCGCCCACAGCGTGTCGGCGAGTGCGCGCAGCGGGTCGGGCAGGTTCGCATAGGCGGCGGCCGTGTTGGCCCACACGGTATCGCCGCCGAACGGCGGAATCACGACCGCGCGCAGGATCGAGACCTTCGGGTACGCATCGACGAACGTCACGTCGGTGTGCCACGAATTGGCGCGCGCGCCGTGTGCGGAATCGAGTTCGAGCAGGTGCGCGCTGCCGTCGACGGACGGCACGGTCGGGTGGGCGACGGTCTCGCCGAAGCGGCGTGCGAACGCTTCCTGCGCGGTGTCGTCGAGGTGGTGCTGGCCACGGAAGAACAGCACCTTGTGGCGCAGCAGCGCGGCCTGGATCGCGTCGAACGTCGCGTCGTCGAGTGTACCCGACAGCCGCACGCCGGCGATCTCGGCGCCGATCCGGCCGGCGACCTGGCGAAGCTGGAGCGGGGTGGCGGCCGTGCGCGGCGCGGCGTGCGAAGCATGCGAAGACGGGTGAGCGGCGTGCTGGACTTCGGACATCGGGAGTCTCCTGGAGTCGGGTCGGTCGAGTCTCCATTCAAGCAGGGACCGTGCGCAACCGGAACCGATGAATCGTCACAACCTTAGCGTGCGCGCGGCGACGATCGATATGCGTCGTCGTGCTGAGCAAATCGAAGCGCCATGCGTGCTACCACGCAAGCCGCCATTCGCCGATCCGGTGCGGGCGCGGCGGGTCGATACGCTTGCCGCGCGGGTGATCGTCGCCCGGCGGTTCGCCGTCGTCGAAACCGGCGAGCACGGTGTCGCGCAGCCGTGCGAATTCCGGTGAATCGCGCCGGCGCGGGCGCGGCAGCGCGACGTCGACGATGCGCTCGATGCGGCCCGGGCGCGGCGCCATCGTCACGACACGGTCGCCGAGATACACGGCTTCGTCGACGTCGTGCGTGACGAGGACCATCGTGATGCGCTCCTGTTCCCAGATGCGCAGCAGCTCGTTCTGCATCCGCGCGCGCGTCTGCGCGTCGAGCGCGCCGAACGGCTCGTCGAGCAGCAGCACGCGCGGGCGGTTCACGAGGCCGCGTGCGATCGCGACGCGCTGCGCCATCCCGCCCGACAACTGGTTCGGATACGCATGCTCGAAGCCGTTCAGCCCGACGAGCGCGACGTGATCGGCGACCGCGCGGCGCTTCGCGGCCGCGTCGAGCGGCGCGTTGCGCAGCGCGGCCTCGATGTTCTGCGCGACGGTCAGCCACGGGAACAGCCGGTGATCCTGGAACACGATCCCGCGCTGCAGCGACGTGTCGCGGACGCGCTCGGCACCGGCACGGATCTCGCCCGCGTAATCGGTGTCGAGCCCGGCGATCAGGCGCAGCAGCGTCGACTTACCGCAACCGCTCGCGCCGACGATCGTGACGAACTCGCCGGCGCGCACGTGCAGCGACACGTCGTCGAGCACGGCGAGCGCGGCGCCGCGTTGCGCGTAGTGCTTGCTCACGTGGAGGATGTCGAGCGAATCGGAGGCGAGGGTCGTCATGGCGGGTCCGAGGAAGGGGGGAAGGAAGGGGCGATCAGCGCGGCAGGTCGCCGCGCCGGGCCAGCACCTTGCGCTCGATCGCGCGTGCGATCGCGTTCAGGGCCCAGCCGGTCACGCCGACGACGATGATCCCGAACAGCACGAGATCCATCCGGAACTGCTCGCTGCCGTCGATCAGCGTGTTGCCGATCCCGCTGCCGGCGACCAGCAGGTATTCGGCGCCGAGCGTCGCGAGCCACGAATAGATCAGGCCGAGATACAGCCCGGTGAAGATCGACGGCAGCGCGGCCGGCAGGATCACGTGGCGCACGAGCTGGAACCGCGAGTAGCGCAGCGCGCGGGCGACGTCGACATACGCGCGCGGCACCGCATGAATGCCGTCGCAGGTGTGCGCGGCAACGGGCAGCAGCGCGGCGAGCGACAGGAACACGACCTTGGCGACGTCGCCGAGGCCGAACCATACGGAAATCAGCGGAATCCACGCGAACAGCGAGATCTGCTTGAACGTGTCGAAGCTCGGGCCGACCATTCGCGCGGCGAGGCGCGACAACCCGAGCGCGGTGCCGAGCAGCAGCCCGCCGGCCGCGCCGATCGCGAAACCGCAGGCTTCGCGCGCGAGCGACGCGGACAGCGCGCGGCCGAGCGCGCCGCTCGTGGCTTGCGCCCATGCGGTGCGCAACACGTCGGCCGGGCCGACGAGCAGCCCGCTGTTCACGAGGTGCGCGGATGCGATGGCCCACCACAGCGCGAACGCGACGAGCGGCAGGACGAAGCCGCGCCAGTCGGGCGCACGCAGGCGGCGGGCGGCCGTGGCGGCCGGCGGTGCGGCGTCCGGCGAAGCGGAATGCGTCACGGGAGAATCTCCTTCGGTTGCGCGGGCAGGGCGGGCATGGTGCGTGGCTCAGCCCCGGAAGGCGGACGGCACGCCGCGGCGCAGGCGCGCCTCGAGCGCGTCGAGCAGCCGGTTGATCAGCAGGCCGACCGCCCCGACGACGATCACGGCGGCCATCACGAGATCGAGCTGGAACAGTTGCCGCCCGTACACGATCAGGTAGCCGAGCCCTTCGGACGACGCGACAAGCTCCACGACGACGAGCGCGAGCCACGACTTCGTGAACGCGAGCCGCACGCCGGTCGCGAGCGTCGGGATCGCGGCGGGCAGCACGACGTGCACGATGCGCTGGCGGCGCGTGTAGCCGAATACGCGCGCGACTTCGTCGAGCGCGGGCGGTGTCTGGCGAAACCCTTGCAGCGTGCTCAGCGTGACCGGAACGAGCGCCGCATGCGCGATCAGCAGGTACTTGAGCGGTTCGCCCACGCCGACGAGCAGCAGCAGGAACGGCAGCCAGCCGAGCACCGGAATCTGCACGAGCGCGTTGAAGCTCGGCAGCACGTAGGCTTCCAGCGTGCGCGACAGGCCGAGCGCGACGCCGGTCGCGAAGCCGAGCAGCGTGCCGGCGGCGAACCCGACCAGCACGCGCTGCAGGCTGATCAGCGTGTGGCGCACGAGGTCGCCGCTCGTCGCGAGATCCGCGAGCGCGTCGAACACGCGTTCCGGCGGCGGCAGGATCTGCGGCGCGATCCAGCCGCGCGCGCTGCCGACGCTCCACAGCGCGAACAGCAGCGCGGGCAGCAGCCACGGCGCGAGCCGCCACGACCATCGTTTCACGTGCGCCGCCGGGTGCGGCTGCGCGGCGAGCGCGGCGGGCGTGCGAGTGTCGGATGACGGGACGGAAAACGCGGTGTCGCTCATCGGGAAAGTCCGGGTCAGGAAAGGGGCTTGCCGGCCGCGTCGTATCGTTGCCAGTAGTTTTCGAGCTTCAGCGTGCGCAGCGCGTTGTCGAGATACTTCGGCTCGAACCAGCCGTCGACGTCGACCGGCTGGCGAATCAGTTTCAACGCGAGCGCATCCTGCGCGACGGACTTGTAGCGCGCGACGAAGAACGGATCGATCAGCGGCGACAAGCGGTCCTTCAGGCGCTGGTTCGCGTAGTCGGCCTGCCACGACGAAACCGGCACGCCGCTCTTCGCCCACAGCTTGAACAGCGCATCGCGGTTCGCCTCGTCGGACGACCATTGCGCGCTCTTGACGATCGCGGTGACGACACGCTGCACGATGTCCGGATGCGCGCGCTCGAAATCGTCGAGCACGAGCAGGTGGGTCTGGCGCGTGAACTGCGGGCCGTCGTTCTGCGATTCGTAGATGATCTTCGCGAGCCCCGCGTCGCGCAGCTTGTACAGCTGGTAGTCGCCCACCGACGCGTCGATGCCTTTCGACGCGAGCGCGGCGAGCGAGCTCGCGGCATCGAGGTTGATCACGCGCAGGTCGCGTTCGCCGAGGCCGTTTTTCGCGAGTGCGTTGTCGGCGACGAGCTGCAGGTTGGTGCCGCGGAAGATCGACACGCGGCGGTCCTTCAGGTCCTTGATCGAGCGGATCGTGGAGTCGGGCGGCACCGCGATCTTGACGCCCGAGCGCACGCTCGCGGCGAGCAGCAGGCGCGTCTTGATTCCGTTCGCACGCGCGAGCACGGCGGGCAGGTCGCCCTGGTACGCGAAGTCGAGCGCCTTGTTGGCGATCGCCTCGTTGACGGCAGGCCCCGCGCCCTTGAAGAACAGCCATTCCACCTTGATGCCGTCCGCCGCGAACGCCTTTTCGACCTGTTGCTGCAACTGCGCGGTGGCGGGGCTCGATCCGCCGAACGTCGGCGGATCGCCCGCGCCTTGCTGGGCGACGCCGATGCGGATGGTGGCGGGTTTGTCGGCGTGCGCGGCGGCGGCCGGCAACGCAATGAGGGACGCAATGAGCAGCGATCGCAGCAGGCGCAGTGGAAGCATGAATCGACAGGTCCGGAACGTTGAGGAACAAGGCCGGGCCGCAGCCCGTCGAGGCATTCTCGATGACGTGCCGGGGCCGGACAAGAAACGATTTGAACTATGCTTATCGCCGCTTTACGGGTTGCCGCGCCGCGCGTTCCGTTCTTTGCGACGGAGAACCGCATTCACATGCATTGGAGATTCATTCAGGATTCCCATCATGTCGATTGCGGCCCGATGCGGAATCGGGAAATCGTCGATTTGAAAATCGAAATGGCGACGTGGATGGATTTGCGTAAGGATCGCTGGACGAATCCGGGCGGAAAGATGGAGGCAGGTAATCGGGGAAATGCGATGCGGGCCGGTCAATTTTGCCGGGAAGGCACGCTGGATAAGGAGAAACAAGCCACTGTCGATCGATCCGGCATGCCGACAAATCGAATGGAAACGGTTCGATGGCCGGTCGGAAAATCATGCGCCGCAACAGTGGCTATGCCTGTTCAGATAGGTGAACCACGCGAAATACCGCGCGAAAAATGAAGGCAAATGAGCGATATGACTTTCATCGTTGCAGCATGAAATCCATAAATGCACTCCGACGCCAAATCATTTGAATTCGCCTGAAAAATTGTCTATACCCTAGACGAATCAGCGCGGTTGCATCGTGCGGGAAGATCGCACCAGGGATGCGGGCACGCAACGGTCGAAGTCATCGTTGCACGCCGCGTGTTGTCGTGATCGAGAGTATTCCGGGGGATGCGAACGACCCAGTGCCAGGGTCGCCCGCAGGCATCGCAATGGGCGAATGTCCTGCGCAACCGCCGGAGCAAGGGTGCGTCTTTGCGTTCAACGGTCGGTCACCGACCCGTTACTCGGAGGTTGCCATGCTGCAATACGTCAAGTCCCTGCTGCGTGACGAACGCGGCGTCAGCTCGCTCGAATACGCAGTGCTGGCCGGCATCGTCGTGGTCGCGCTGGCGGCGGTCGGCGTGATCCTCAGCAGCACCAGCGGCGGCTTGCCGAGCATATTCACGACGCTGATCAACAAGGTGACGAGCCTGATCTGATCCGCTGAACCCGCGCGCCACCGACGAACACCGGGATCCGCAGCGGTAGAACGTATCCGCGGCCGGTGCGTGTCGACGGACGGCTCTCCCATGCTCACGCTCGTGCAGTCGGTGGCCACGGTCTTGCTGGCCTCGCTCGCCGCGCAGGATCTGCGCGACCGGCGGCTGTCCAATCGCGTGGTGCTCGCGTTCGCGGCGCTGTATTTCGTCGCGGCGGCGCTCGCGCGCGACGGCTTCGCACCGCTGGCCGGGCATGTCGCGATCGGCGCGGCGACGCTGCTGCTGTTCGGCGCGATTCGTCACGCGGGCTGGATCGGCGGAGGCGACGTCAAGCTCGCGGCGGCGGTATGCCTGTGGGCCGGCCCGGCGCTGGTGTTTCCGGTGCTGGCGAGTGTCGGCGCGGGCGGTGCGCTGTGCGGCGTCGCGTTGCTGGTATCGCGGTCGCGGCGTGCCACGCCGGTGCACGCGATCGACGCGCGCGGCGTGCCGTACGGCGTGGCGCTCGCGCTCGGCGGCACGCTGGCCGTCTGGGCGTCGTTTCCACACACGGTTTCGCTTACCTAGCCCGGGGGACGCACGCCGCCATGCCCAAACCGCTGAGAATGGCCGTGCTCGTCGTTGCCGCCGGCATCGGTGCGTTCATCCTGCGCGAACTGTACGTCGCCGCGTCGACGCCGTCGGTGCCCGTAGAAACGGATCAGGCGCGTGTGCGGGTCGCCGCCGCCGACCTGCCGGAAGGGCTGCTGCTGCGCGACAACGATCTCGCGTGGAAACGCATGCCGCGCGCGCAGGTGCCGGCCGGCGCGTTCGTCGAGTCGCAGCCGGGCGCGGACCTGAAGGGCGCGCTGCTGCGCAATCACGTGGGCGCGGGCGCGCCGATTCGCGTCGAGAACGTGATTCCGGCCGGCGCGCCGGATTTTCTCGCGGCCGCGCTGCAACCCGGCATGCGCGCGATCTCGGTGCCGGTCGACGACGTGTCGGGCAACGCGGGGCTGATCCAGCCGGGCGACTTCGTCGACGTGTTGCTGACGCAGCAGATCGGCGGCTCGGCGACGTCGCCGGGCACGTTCGAAGCGGAGACGGTGGTGCGGCGCGCGCGTGTGCTCGCGGTCGGTTCCGACTTCCTGCGCGCGAAGGCGCCCGCGAGCGCGCCGGACGCGACGGCGCGTGCGCGCACGGTCACGCTCGAGGTCGCGCCGCGCACCGCGCAGGTCGTGCTGGTGGCGACCCGCCTCGGCTCGCTGTCGCTCGCGCTGCGCAGCTTCGCGACGAGCGACCGGCGGCAGCCGGCGGGCGGCGACGAGCAGGAGGCCGATACCCAGCCGGTGTGGGCCGGCGACGTGTCGCGCGCGGCTCGCGAGACCGCGCGCGAGCCGTCCGCCGGGCCGGATGCGGGCGCGCGGCCGGCGTGGCGGAACAACGCGGTCGTGATCTATCGCGGTTCGTCGGTCGACGACGGATCGCACGGCGGCGGAACCGGCACGCCGGGCCTGCCGCCGCTGCCGACCGGGCTGCCGTCGTGGCCGGCGATGCCCGCGGTTTCGGGCGGTGCCAATGTCGCGGCGCAGGCGGGTGCGCCGCCGCCGGGAGCGACGGTGCAGTGACGGATTGACGATTCGGGCCGTCCGTCCGGCGGCCGGCATTTGACGGGAACACGCATGGTGCGCATGGTTCGTTGGATCGCTTTCCTGGGCCTGGCCTGCGGCATCGCGTCCGGGGGCGCCGCCGCGCAGGTCGCGCGGGCGCCGGACGCGGGCGCGGCGCTGTCGATCGCGACCGGCAAGGGGGAACTGCTGTCGCTGCCCGAGCCTGCAACCGCGATGTTCGTCGCCGATCCTGCCATCGCGGACATCCAGGTGCCGTCGCCGCGTACCGTATTCGTGTTCGGCAAGAAGGCGGGCACGACCACGCTGATCGCGCTCGGCGCGAACCATCGTCCGATCCTGCGCAAGACGGTGATCGTGCAGGTCGACACGGCGTCGCTGCAGGGCGTGCTCGACAGCCGCTTTCCGCAACTGAAGCTGTCGGTGTCCGGTGCGCCGGGCTCGCTGATGGTGTCGGGCAAGGTGCCGAGCGCGGCCGACGCCGACGCCGTGATGCAGTCGCTCACGCCGTACCTGCACGACAAGGAAAAGATCGTCAACCGGCTCACGCTGTCGCGCCCGATCCAGGTGAACCTGCGTGTGCGGGTGACGGAGGTGAGCCGCAACATCACGCAGCAGCTCGGCATCAACTGGAGTTCGCTGGGCGGGGCCGGCAACTTCGTCGGCGGGCTGTTCAACGGGCGCACGCTGTTCGATCCGACGACCAGCCTGTTCAACCTGTCGCCGACGGGCGCGTTCTCGGTGCTCGGCGGGTTCCGCGCGGGGCGCTGGTCGATCGACGTGGTGCTCGACGCACTCGACCAGGAGGGCCTGATCACGATGCTCGCCGAGCCGAACCTCACCGCGATGTCCGGCGAGACCGCGAGCTTCCTCGCGGGCGGCGAGATCCCGATCCCGGTCGCGCAGGCCGGCTCGTCGACCGGCGCGATCACGGTCGAGTTCAAGCCGTTCGGCGTGTCGCTCGATTTCACGCCGACCGTGCTTGCCGACAACCGGATCAGCCTGAAGGTGCGGCCGGAAGTGAGCGAGGTCGATGCGAACAACAGTGTGACGACCGGCGGCGTCAAGGTGCCGGGGCTCACGGTGCGGCGCGTCGAGACGACGGTCGAGCTGTCGAGCGGGCAGAGCTTCGCGATCGGCGGGCTGCTGCAGAGCCAGACGGCCGACACCGTGTCGCAGATCCCGGGGCTCGGCCGGCTGCCGATCATCGGCCGGCTGTTTTCGTCGAAGAACTTCCAGGACAACAAGACCGAGGTGGTCGTCATCGTCACGCCGTACATCGTGCAGCCGGCCGGGCCCGGCCAGCTCGAGCAGGCGATCGACACGGTCGCGCGGCCGAGCAGCGACCTGGAGTTCGCGGTGCAGCGCAACCTGGGGCTCGACCTGCTGTCGGGCGATACGCCGCGCCTCGTCGGCGCCGCGGGCTTCGTGTACTGAACCGGAGGCGCGCCCATGCGAACCCGATCGATCGTTGCCGCACTGCTGCCGCTGGGGCTCGCGGGCTGCCTGTCGGCGCCGCCGCCGGTCAACCTGCCCGATGCGCGGACGATCGGCTTCGACGGCGCGCGCGCGGTGCCGCCCGATTGCGCGACGCTGATGCAGCCGTCGCATCTCGTCGACGCGGGGTACGCGCGGCCCGGCGTGCCGTTCGGCTGCGCGACCTACTCGAACCTCGCGGCGATGCTCGCGCGGCCGGAGGATCTCGTCGCGCCCGTGCCTTACGGCGGCGCGGACGCGCAGGCCGCGGCCGACGCGGTGCGCCGCTACGTCGAGGATCGCGTGAAGCAGCCGACACCCGGCAAGACGCTGATGACCGGCTCGCCCGGCCATTGAACCGACCCGGATGCCATCACGATGCCGCCCATGAACCTCCTCGATCGCCAGCACACCCGGCGCGCCGCGTCCGCGGGAGCGGCCGATCTCGTCGCGGTCGTCGCCGATCCGGGCAGCGAGGACGTGATACGCCGCGTCGCGCAGGAGCTGTCGATCACGCGCACCCATCTGCAGGCGGGCACCTGCGACGATGCGATCCGGCTGCTGCAGCAGTACGAGCGTTCGCCGCGCCAGCTGGTCATCGACGTGTCGGATTCGGTGCTGCCGGTGTCGGACCTGGTGCGGCTCGCCGACGTGTGCGACCCGTCGGTGCGCGTCATCGCGATCGGCACGCAGAACGACGTCGGGCTGTTTCGCAACCTGCTCGGCATCGGCGTGCAGGACTACATCGTCAAGCCGCTGACCGTCGAGTTGATGCGGCGCGCGCTGACGGCCACGGAATCGGTCGTCCAGGCGCGTACCGGCAAGGTCGTCAGCTTCGTCGGCGCCCGCGGCGGCGTCGGCGCGACCACGATCACGGTGAGCCTCGCGCGCTTCCTGGCGGGCGAGAAGCGCCGCCGCGTGGCCTATGTCGACCTGAACCTGCATGGCGGCGGCGCGAACTCGATGTTCGGGCTGTCCAGCAACAACGGGCTGATCGAACTGCTGAACATGGGCCAGCGCCCCGACGACGCGTTGTTCGAGCGCATGTTCGTCACGAAGGGCGACCGGCTGCACGTGCTGTCCGCCGAGCTGGCGTATGGCGCCGACGCCCCGGTGGGCGACGAGGCCGTCGCGCGCCTGGTCGACATGCTGAAGGACCGCTTCCACTACGTGCTGTTCGACGTCGGGAGCGGCGCCGGCAAGCTGCTCGAGGACGCGCTCGTCGCGTCCGATCTCGTCCATGTCGTGGTCGACCGCTCGGTGCATGCCGCATACGAGGCTGCGCGGCTCGTGCGTTTCGTGCGGGAACTGCCCGGCGAGCGGCTGCTGTCGATGGTGCTGAACAACCCGCTCGCGCCCGTCGCGGGCCGGGTCGAGCCGGTCGATTTCGAGGAGGCGTTCGGCGGCGCGCCGCTGCACGAACTGCCGCACGAGCCGCAGACGCTCGCCGTCGCCGAGAATCTCGGCGAGCCGATCGACGGCGCGAAGCGGCACGGCTTCGTGGATCAGATCCGGCAGCTCGCGAACGGCATCACCGGCGAGCCGATGGCCGTCGCCGAGCCGTGGTATGCGCGGCTCGTCAAGTGGAGGAAGGGATCGTGACGTTCGGTACCCGCAACCGGCCGCCGGCGAACCCCGTGCCGGCCGCGACGCCCGCCGTGGCGCACGAGCCGGCACCGGCACCGGCGCCGGCTCCGGCGGAAGCACCTGTGCCCGCGTCGGCATCGGCCCGTGCGCCCGTGGCGGCCGATACCCACGAGGCGCTGATCCGGTCGAGCAAGTTCGATGCGATCCGCCATGCGGTGTTCACGTCGATGAACATGTCGGCGGCGCTGATGAAGACGCGCGACGAGGTGCGCGCGGGCATCGAGCAGGTGGCCGCGCACACGGTCGAGCGCGAGCGCCTGAAGATCACGGCCGGCGAGCAGGTGCTGATCGTCGATGCGATCCTGAACGACATGTTCGGCGTCGGGCCGATCGAGCCGCTGCTGGCCGACGACACGGTCACCGACATCCTCGTCAACGGGCCCGACCAGGTGTACGTCGAGCGCGCGGGCCGGCTCGAGCTCACGTCGCTGAAGTTCCGCGACGACGCGCACGTGGCGAGCGTCGCGCAGCGGATCGCGGCGGCGGTGGGGCGGCGCGTCGACGAGAGCAGCCCGATGGTCGATGCGCGGCTCGCCGACGGCAGCCGCGTGAACGTCGTGCTGCCGCCGATCGCGATGCGCGGCCCGTCGATCTCGATCCGCAAGTTCGCGAAGCGCGACATCACGCTCGCGCGGATGGCGCAGCAGGGCAACATCTCGCATCCGATGCTGCAGGTGCTGAAGGTCGCGTGCGCGTGCCGGCTGAACATCGTGATCTCGGGCGGCACCGGCTCGGGCAAGACGACGCTGCTCAACGCGCTGTCGCAGCATATCGAGCAGCACGAACGGATCGTGACGATCGAGGATGCCGCCGAGCTGCAGTTGCTGCAGCCGCACGTCGTGAGCCTCGAGACCCGCCCGGAAAATACCGAGGGGCTCGGCGGGATCTCGCAGCGCGATCTCGTGCGCAACGCGCTGCGGATGCGGCCCGACCGCATCATCCTCGGCGAGATTCGCGGCCCCGAGGCGTTCGACGTGCTCCAGGCGATGAACACGGGGCACGACGGCTCGATGACGACGATTCACGCGAATTCGCCGCGCGACGCGATCAGCCGGCTCGAGAGCATGGTCATGATGGCGAACGCGAACCTGCAGCTGCTGTCGATCCGCCGCCAGATCGCGAGCGCCGTGCACCTGTTCGTGCAGATCGAACGGATGCGCGACGGGGTGCGGCGCGTGACGCGGATCACCGAGATCGTCGGGATGGAAGGCGAGGTGGTCATCACGCAGGACCTGTTCGTGTTCCGCCAGGAAGGCGACACGACGCGCGATGCGGTGAAGGGCGTGTTCGAGGCATCGCCGTTGCGGCCGGGATTCGCGGCGCGTGCCGCGTATTACGGCGTCGAGGATGCGCTCGCCGAGGTCTTCCGGCAATGAGGGCCGCCGACCTGTTCGCGGTGGGCGGGTTCGTGACGATCCTCGCGATCGGGCTCGTGCTGTCGTCGCTGTTCGATCGCGCGAGCCATCACCCGGCGCAGCGCATCCGCGCACGGATGCGAAAGCTGTCGCCGTCGCTCGCCGGGCACGCCGGGCACGCGTCCGCCGCGCCCGGCGTCGCGCTGTTCAACCTCGAGCGCCGGCAAGGCCGCTTGCGCGCATGGCTGCAACGCCGCGTGACGCGGGTGCGCGCGGTAGGCGGCAAGGGTGGGGTGAGGATCGTCGTCGCGAGCACGATCGCCGGTGCGATCGCGGCGATCGTCGCGGTGAAGCTGATCGGGCCGCCGGGTATCCTGCGTCCGCTGATCTATGTCGGGTTGCCGCTGGTCGCGATGCGCGCCGGCTACCGTGCGCTGGTCGACCGCTTCCGGGTGCGTTTTCTCGAAGCGTTCCCGGACGCGATCGACGTGATCGTGCGGGCCGTGCGCGCGGGCATTCCGGTCACGCAGGCGATCAGCATGGTCGGCGACGGCGCGGCCGAGCCGGTGCGCGCGACGTTCCGTTCGATGGGCGACAGCCTGCGCGTCGGCGCGGATCTCAAGGACGTGCTGACGCAGGCGGCGGACCGGCTGATGATCGCGGACTTCTCGTTCTTCACCGTCTACCTGCTGCTGCAGCGCGAGACCGGCGGCAGCCTCGGCGAAACGCTCGACGAGCTGTCGAGCATCATCCGCACGCGCCGCGACATCCGCCTGAAGACCCGCGCGCTGACCGCCGAAGGGCGCATCACGACGAACATCATTTCAGCGGTGCCGTTCGTGATGATCGGCGCGCTGTTCCTCGTGAACCGCGACTACGTGATGCTGCTGTTCTCGACGCACGCGGGGCACACGATGCTGACGATCGCGGCCGGATTGCTGACGGTCGGCCTGCTGGTGATCCGCAAGATCTCGAAACTGGATACCGCGCGATGACGATGTCGATACTGGCCGCCCGCGGCTTCGAATTGCTGCTGTTGCTCGCCTGTGTCGCGGCGGCGCTCGGCAGACCCGGCGGCGGCACCCGCCAGCGGATCGCCGCGCGCGTGCGGCAGGCTGCCGGGCAGCACCCGCCGGCACCCGTGACGGGGTGGCTGCAGCCGGGCGGCGTTCGCCAGGACCTGACGCGCCGGCTCGCGCAGCTGGGCGAACGGTTGCCGGTGCTCGACCCGATGCAGCGCGTGAAGCTCGGCCTGCAACTGACGCGCGCGGGCTTTCGCGAGCGCCGCGCGGTGTCGTCGATGATCGGGATCAAGCTGAGCTGCGGCGTGCTGTTCGCATGCGGCGCGATCGTGTTCAGCCCGCTGATTCCGCGCTTCGGCGAATACTTCGTGATCCGGGCGCTGGCGATGGTCGCCGCGTTCGTGGTCGGCGTGATCGTGCCGGAGTACGTGCTCGGCGCGATGATCCGGCGGCGGCGGCGGATCATCGCCGCGTGCTTTCCGGACGCGCTCGACCTGCTGGTGATCTGCACGATGGCCGGCAACAGCCTCGCGTCGGGCATCCGGCGCGTCGCGCACGAACTGTCGCGCATCTGCCCGCCGCTCGCCGACGAGCTGACGGTGTGCGCGGACGAGCTCACGCTGAGCGGCGACGTGTCCGCGACGCTCGCGCATTTCGCGACGCGCGTCGATTTCACGTCGGCGCGGTCGCTCGCGACGACGCTCACGCAGTCGCAGCGCTTCGGCACGCCGATCACGCAGGCGCTGCGCACCCTGTCGCGCACCGAGCGCACCGAGCAGATCGTCGCGCTCGAGGAACGGGCCGCGAAGCTGGCGCCGAAGATCACGTTGCCGATGATGCTGTTCATCCTGCCGACGGTGTGCCTGATCGCGGCGGGCCCGGCGGCGATTCGCCTGCTCGAGGTATTCAGATGACACGATCCGTCATACGCGCGTTCGCGTTCGCGGCCGTGCTGCCGGTGCTGGCCGGCGGCTGCGCGCCGGGCATCCAGACGCGGCCGGTGCTGTCGCACAAGAGCGACGACCCGCAGGCCGAGCTGCGCATCGCGGACAGCGCGCTTGCCGGCGGCAACGTCGATCTCGCATCGACGCTGTACGAGAAGGTGCTCGCGAAGCATCCCGAATCGCTCGCGGCGCGCCTGGGGCTCGGCGACGTCAACTACCGCGCGGGCGACCTTGAGCGTGCGCGGATCCTCTACGACGACGCGCAGCGGCAGGCGCCCGCGGAGCTCGGCCCGCGGCTCGGGCTCGCGCGCGTCGCGTTGCGGCAGCGGCGTCTCGACGAAGCCGCGCAGCGCTATCGCGACCTGCTGGCCGCGCAGCCGAATCATCCGCTCGCGGCGGAAGGGCTCGGCACCGTGCTCGACCTGCAGGGGCGTCATGCGGATGCGCAGGTCGTGTATCGCGACGCGCTGCGCGCGCACCCGGACGCGCAGGGGCTGCGCGTCGACCTCGGGCTGTCGCTCGTGCTGAGCAACCGGCCGCGCGAGGGCGTGAACGTCCTGCTCGACGTCGCCGGGCTGCCGTCCGCGCCGTGGCAGGCGCGCCAGAACCTCGCGTTCGCGTACGGCGTGCTCGGCAATACCGATTCGGCGAAGAAGCTGCTGTCCGCGGATTTGCCCGCGTCGGCGGTGGCCGACAACCTGCGCTTCTACCAGGCGGTGCGCGCGCGGCTCGCGTCGCGCGGGGGCGGCGGCAGTGCAGGTGGTGCCGGTGCCGGTGCCGCGCCGCCGATGTCCGGCGCGGCGCTGGAGCCGGGCGTCGCACCACCGGGTGCGGGGGCCGCAAAATGACACGCGGGGCGACCGGCGCCCGCCGCGCGCGCGGCGTCGTGTCTCTCGAATTCGTGCTGATGCTGCCGTTCCTGCTGATGGTGCTGATCGGCATCATCGACACGAGCCTGATCCTGTGCGACAAGGCCGTCATCACGAACGCGAGCCGCGAGGCCGCGCGGGCCGGTGTCGTGCTGCGCGTGCCGATGCTGACCACGACGCAGATCGCGGGCATCGCGCAGAACGCGATGCAGAACAGCCTGATCACCGGCGGCACCGCGACCACCCCGGCGGTGACCGTGACGCAGGCGAACGGCACGACGTCGGGCACCGCGCTGACGGTGACCGTGACCTACACGTATACGGGGCTCGTGCTGGGTTCCGCGTTCAGCGCGCTCACCGGCCCGGTGACGGTTTCGGCGACTTCGGTGATGCTTTATGAATGACGCGCGCGCAACGCAACCCGCCGGCCCCGCGCGGCAGCGCGGTTCGGTCGCGCTGTTCTTCCTGATGTTCCTGATTCCGCTGCTGTCGTTCGGCGCGCTGGCGATCGACATCGCGTGGGTGGTCACGGTGAACAACCAGTTGCAGAACGCGGCCGATGCGGCCGCGCTCGCGGGGGCCGATGCGATGATGTCGCCGAGCGGCGGCGCGGTGAACTGGTCGCAGGCCGCGCCGGCGGCGAACGGCGTGATCGCGCGGAACTCGGCGGCCGGTGCGGCGCTGTCGACCGGCACGGTGACCACCGGATACTGGAACGTGACGCGCAATCCCGCGTCGATGCAGCCGACGACGATCACGCCCGGCACCTACGACGTGCCGGCGGTGCAGGTCACCGTGTCGCGCGCGCCGGGCGTGAACGGCGGCTCGATTCCGCTGCTGCTCGGCGGGCTGCTGGGGATTCCCGGCGCCTCCGGCAGCGCGACCGCGGTGGCGGTGCTGGCGGCGCCGGGCGGGGTGGCGGCCGGCGCTCTGTTTCCGGTTGCGATCGACCAGTGCGTGTACAACCTGTACTGGAACGCCGCGACCAACCAGCCGCTGATCAATCCGCTGACCGGCCAGCCGTACGAGTTCTCGATCACGAACGGCCAGGTCTACGGCCTGCTCTGCATGGGCGGGCAGTGGACCTCGTTCCAGTCGACCGCGACCGACACGACGACGATGGGCAACCTGATGGCGACCGGCAACCCGACGGCGCTCAACATCGGCGACAGCATCAATCTCGCGACCGGCGTGAAGGCGACGCTCTATACGTCGGTGCCGGTCGGCACGACGGTGGTGCTGCCGGTCGTCACGCAGACCGCGACCAGCACCACCGTGCCGATCGTCGCGTTCGCGCCGTTCCATGTCGACGTGTCGCTCGGCGGCTCGTACAAGTACATCCAGGGCCACTTCGTCGCCGGCGTGAAGATGACGGGCTCAGGGACCGGCGTCGGGCCGTACTACGGCGTCTACGTGCCGCCGCGGCTCGCGTTGTGAGCACGCGGGCCGGCGCGGCGCAGCAGGACGAGGAGCGCGAACAGCGTCACGGCCGGGCCGATCTGCGGCCATTGCAGCCACGGGTTCAGGTATTCGATGATCGGCAGCAGCCACATGAGCGCGATCGCGGCCTGCTCGCCGCGCAGCCAGCCGTCCTGCCAGCCGGTCGCCAGCATGCACGCGATCGCGATGCCGAGCCACGCGAGCTCGTAGTGCCACACGTACGGGTTTGCCGCGAGCGTCGCGACCGCCAGCACGGCGGCACGCATGCGGAGGTCGCGCGAACGCGTCCACACGATGCAGGCGGCTGCGATCGCCAGCGCCGCGATGCACGCCTGCGCGGCATACGCGAGCCCGGGCGTCAGGCCCGCGAGCCGGAAGGCGGCGAACGGCGCCGGCGACGCGAGCCAGAACACGACACCTTGCTCGAGGAGGAGTGACCGCGCGAGCGCGGTGCCGGCGACGAACCGATGGAGCGACTCGACGCCGCAGACGAAGACGCTCAATGCGGCGAACGCGATGGTGGCGAGCGCGGCCCACGCGATCGTGCGCCATGCGCGCGTGGCGACCAGCACGAACGGGAACAGCAGCGCCAGTTGCGGCTTGGCCGACAGCAGGCCGATGCAGAGGCCGGCCCACATCGGCCGGCGGTCCGCCCAGCAGACGGCCAGCGCCGCGCACGACGCGGTCAGGAACGCGTTTTGCCCGAACATCCCGGTGACGAACACGCACGGGGCGGCGACCAGCGCGAACCCGCCGACGCGCGCAGCGCCAGGAATCGCGCCGAGGCCCGATACGCGCGATGCGGCGAAACCGAACGCGGCGACACCGAACGCGACGAACAGCGGATAGCCGATCGCAAAAGGCAGCAGCGCGAGCGGCGTCACGAGCAGCAGGTTGGTGGGCGGGTACAGCCACGCGACGAGGTCTTCGCGGCGGAACTGCGGGAACAGGTCGGCGGCCAGCCGTGTGAAGGTCGGCACATCGTACGCTTGCCATGGCGAGCCATGCAGCATCACGTACGACGCTGTCCAGAACACCGCGTAGTCGGGGCCCGGGCGCGACGGGGCGGTGGCCGGCGCATGACGGACGACGGATACCCAGATCGCGACGAACAGCGCGTAGCACGCGAGCGCGACCACGCTGTACGCAACGACGCGCCGCGGTGTCAGCCATGCGCGGACGGGATGGTTCGCCGATCGCGTCGTGTGCAGGGGGAGATCCATGCGGCGTGTACGCGGTTACTTGACGGAGATTTTCCGCGCACCGTGGCCGGCGGCAGTCGCGGGGAGCGGCGTCCGGCGGCGGGCCGCGTGCGTGCGCTTGAGCGGGAACTGCAGCAGCTTCGACGCAGGATGCGCGGCGGTGTCCCGCTGCGCGCGATAACGGCGCCGCACGAGATAGACGGGGCGCTGCTTCGACTCGTGATAGATGCGGCCGAGGTATTCACCGATCACGCCGATGCCGATCAGCTGGATGCCGCCGACGAACAGCATCACGGAGATGAGCGACGCGTAGCCGTGCACGGGGTTGCCGAACAGCAGCGTGCGCATGACGATGAAGGCGCCGTAAATGAACGAGAGGGCGGCGAACGCGAGGCCGATGTAGGTCCAGACGCGCAGCGGCACGGTGCTGAAGCTCGTGATGCCTTCGAGCGCGAAGTTCCAGCGTCGCCATCCGGAGAATTTCGAGCGGCCGCCGCTGCGTGGCGCACGCGTGTATTCGATGATCTCGGTGCGATAGCCGACCCACGCGAACAGGCCTTTCATGAAACGCCGCCGCTCGGGCAGCGCGCGCAGCGCGTCGACGACCTGGCGGTCCATCAGCCGGAAATCGCCGACATTCTCGGGCATCTCGACTTCGGAGAGGCGGTTGTGCACGCGGTAGTAGAGCGCGGCGGCCACGCGCTGCATCAGCGGATCGCACATGCGGTCGGTGCGCTTCGCGGCGACGACCTCGGCGCCGGCGAGCCAGCGTTCGACCATCGCGGGGATCAGGGCGGGTGGATCCTGCAGGTCGGCATCGATCAGGATCACGGCGGTGCCGGCGGCTTCGTCGATGCCGGCGGTGAGCGCGGCCTCCTTGCCGAAGCGCCGGGTGAGATCGACGATGCGCACGCGCGGGTCGCCGGCCGCGACGTCGATCAGCCTGTCCAGCGTGTCGTCGCGGCTGCCGTCGTTGATGCAGACGATCTCGAAACGGATCGTATCGACCGATTCGAGGATCGGCAGCGTTGCCGCAAAGAATGCGTCGATTGTTTCCGCCTCGTCGTGGAACGGTACGACGAGCGATACCAGCGGCCTTCTGGCGTGCGCGGACATACGTCCCCCGAGAGATCCGGCTCGTGCTGCGCCGTATGGATCAGGTCGTCGTCCGCTGCAGGCCGGACGACAGGCGTTCTGATCATTGTAGGCAGGAATCGGGGATTCGTAACACGAATTGATGCGGGTGTGGTGGGGCGGGTGGCAGCCTGATTTGCCGGATACCGATGTCGACGCTGCCCGAGCGCGACCCGGGGCGTGATTGCCAGGCGCGGCAGTCGGCATGGGCAGGGTGCCGGCGTGGTGCGCGCCTATCGGCTCACGGGGCGCGAACGTGCGCGGCGCGCGTACCGCGACTGGCAAACCGTCCGCGCCGCAGCAGCATGAGCAGCGCGATCGACGTCACGAGCGGCCCGATCTGCGGCAGATGCATCCACGGATTCAGAAACTCGTAAAGCGGCAGCGCCCACAGGATGGCCACGAAACCTTGCTCGCCGCGCAGCCAGCCGTCCTGCGAGCCGATGGCGATCATGCACGCGATCGGGACGCACAGCCAGGACAGTTCGTAGTGCCAGACATAGGGATTCACGGCGAGCGTCGCGATGAACAGTGTCGCGACGCGCAGCCGCGCATCCTGGTGGCGATGCCAGACGAAGCACGCGGCCGCGATCGCAACCGCGGCGATGCCGGCCTGCCCAACATAGGCGAGCGCCGGCGACAAGCCGGCGAGACGAAACGCCGCGAACGGCGTCGGCGACGCAAACCAGAACGGAACGCCATGCTCGATGATCAGCGAACGCAGCGCGCCCGCGTTCTGCATGAAGAGATGGAGCGATTCGATGCCGCCTGTCGCGATGCCCAGCGCGGTGAAGGCGGTCGCGAAGGCCGCGGCCCACGCGAATGCGCGCCACGCACGCGCCGCGATCAGCACGAACGGGAACAGCAACGCGAGTTGCGGCTTGACCGACAGGAGTCCCATAAAGAAGCCGGCCAGCACCGGCCGTCGATCGACGAAATGCACGGCGAGCGCGGCGCACGTCGCAGTCAGCATCGCGTTCTGTCCGTACGTCGCGGTGACGAGCACGCCCGGAGATGCGAGCAGCGCGAGCCAGCCGATACGTTTCGCGCCGGGCGTCGCCGCGAGCCCCGACACGCGCCAGGTCGACACGCCGAGCAGCACGATGCCGAGCGCGATGAACAGCGGATAGCCGATCGCATAGGGCAGCAGCGAGAACGGCGCCACCACGAGCAGATACGAAGGCGGGTACAGCCATGGCAGGAACGCATGGCCGGCTGTGATCGGGAACAGGTCGGCGAGCGCCCGCGAAAACGCGGGGACATCGTAGACCTGCCACGGCGAGCCATGGCGCATCAGATGGGACGCGGACCAGAACACCGTGAACCCCGAGCCGGGGCGGAACAAGCCCGGGTCGGTCGAGTGGAAGCCAACCCGGACCATGATCGACACGAACAGCACGCCGATCGTGAGCATGACCGCGCTGTAAAGCGCGATGCGTCCGGGCGTCAGCCAGACGCGGACAGGGCGTTCGTCAGCTTGTATCGATGAGCTGGGAATATCCATGCTGCGCTACTTCACCGACAGGTTGCGTGCTGCTGCCGCGGTCGCGGCGGCCGTCTGCCGTCGTCGGGCAGGGGCGACGCGCCGAACCGGAAACGGCAGCAGCTTCGACGCGTCCGGCTGCGCGACGTGCCGCGCCGGATGTTGGCCCGTCAGGGCGGCGGCGCGGTAACGGCGCCGGACGAGATAGACAGGGCGCTGCTTCGACTCGTGATAGATGCGGCCGAGGTATTCGCCGATGACGCCGATGCCGATCAGCTGGATGCCGCCGACGAACAGCATCACGGAGATGAGCGACGCGTAGCCGTGCACGGGGTTGCCGAACAGCAGCGTGCGCATGACGATGAAGGCGCCGTAGATGAACGAGAGGGCGGCGAACGCGAGGCCGATGTAAGTCCATACGCGCAGCGGCACGGTGCTGAAGCTCGTGATGCCTTCAAGCGCGAAGTTCCAGCGCCGCCATCCGGAGAATTTCGAGCGGCCGCCGCTACGCGGGGCACGCGTGTATTCGATGATCTCGGTGCGATAGCCGACCCACGCGAACAGGCCTTTCATGAAACGCCGCCGCTCGGGCAGCGCGCGCAGCGCGTCGACGACCTGGCGGTCCATCAGCCGGAAATCGC
>NZ_QMFZ01000056.1:0-43843 GCF_003294055.1 Burkholderia reimsis | reverse complement strand
GCCCCCGGCCGGTTTCCCCCGCCGTTCCTGCCCTGCATCGAGCCGCGCCGGCCGACAATCGGCTGAGATAGCCGCAAATCCCCCCTCTTTTCCGCCCATCAGGCTCGGCCCGGATGCCGAACAATGCATGCTACGAGACATCACGCACGCATCCACATGGCCTCCACGACCGCAAACCCGACCGCCGACAAGCCGGCTTCGTCCGGCAAGTTCAAGCGCATCGCGCTCATCGCCGTCATCGCGCTGGGCGCGGCGGCCGCCGCAGCCGGCGGCATGTACGTGTTCCTGAGCAAGGCAGGCGTCGGCCATGCGAGCGCGCCCGCCGAGCCGGCGCCGCTGGCCGCGCCGGTGTTCTTCCCGCTCGACCCGCTGACCGTGAACCTGCAGTCCGACGACGGCGCGCAGCACTACCTGCGGGTCGGCCTGTCGCTGAAGCTCACCGACCCGAAGGCGCAGGAGCAGCTGACCGCGCGGATGCCGGAGATCCGCAGCCGGATCCTGCTCGCGCTGTCGAACAAGCATCCCGAGGATCTGGCGACGCCGGACGGCAAACGTTCGCTCGCGAAGGAACTGCGGGAACTGATCGAACAGCCGACGCAGCCGGGCAACCAGCGCGCGAAGGTCGACGACGTGCTGTTCACCGAATTCGTCGTCCAGTAACGCGGCCGCGAAAGGAGCGCGTATGGGCCACCAGGAGTTCATGTCCCAGGAGGAGGTCGATGCCCTCCTCAAGGGCGTCACGGGCGAAACCGATTCGGTCGACGAGCAGCGCGACACGTCGGGCGTCCGCCCCTACAACATCGCGACGCAGGAGCGGATCGTCCGCGGCCGGATGCCCGGCCTCGAGATCATCAACGACCGCTTCGCGCGCCTGTTGCGGATCGGCATCTTCAACTTCATGCGGCGCACGGCGGAAATCTCCGTCAGCCAGGTGAAGGTGCAGAAGTACAGCGAGTTCACCCGCAACCTGCCGATCCCGACGAACCTGAACCTCGTGCACGTGAAGCCGCTGCGCGGCACGTCGCTGTTCGTGTTCGACCCGAACCTCGTGTTCTTCGTCGTCGACAACCTGTTCGGCGGCGACGGGCGCTTCCACACGCGCGTCGAGGGCCGCGATTTCACGGCCACCGAGCAGCGGATCATCGGCAAGCTGCTGAACCTCGTGTTCGAGCACTACACGACCGCGTGGAAGAGCGTGCGGCCGCTGCAGTTCGAATTCGTGCGCTCGGAGATGCACACGCAGTTCGCGAACGTCGCGACGCCGAACGAGATCGTGATCGTCACGCAGTTCTCGATCGAGTTCGGGCCGACGGGCGGGACGCTGCACATCTGCATGCCGTACTCGATGGTCGAGCCGATCCGCGACGTGCTCGCGTCGCCGATCCAGGGCGAGGCGCTCGAAGTCGACCGCCGCTGGGTGCGCGTGCTGTCGCAGCAGGTGCAGGCCGCCGAGGTCGAGCTGACGGCGAATCTCGCCGAGATCTCGTCGACCTTCGAGAAGATCCTGAACCTGCGCGCGGGCGACGTGCTGCCGCTGGAGATCGAGGACACGATCACCGCGAAGGTCGACGGCGTGCCGGTGATGGAATGCGGCTACGGAATTTTCAATGGTCAATATGCGTTGCGCGTGCAGAAGATGATCAGCGCGGGCGACGCGATGAAGGAAGGTGGATATGAGTGAGCTGAACCAGACGCCCGAGGACGACGCGCAAGCGATGGCCGACGCGGCCCTCGCGGCCTCGGCCGCCGCCGCGCAGGCGGCACCGGCCGCAGCGGAGGAAGATCCGGGCATGGACGACTGGGCCGCCGCGCTCGCCGAGCAGAACCAGCAGCCGGTGCAGCCGGGCGCGACGGGCGCCGGCGTGTTCCAGCCGCTGTCGAAGGCCGCGGCCAGCTCGACGCACAACGACATCGAGATGATCCTCGACATCCCGGTCAAGATGACCGTGGAGCTCGGCCGCACGAAGATCGCGATCCGCAACCTGCTGCAGCTCGCGCAGGGTTCGGTCGTCGAGCTGGACGGCATGGCCGGCGAGCCGATGGACGTGCTCGTGAACGGCTGCCTGATCGCGCAGGGCGAGGTGGTGGTCGTCAACGACAAGTTCGGCATCCGCCTGACCGACATCATCACGCCGGCCGAACGCATCCGGAAGCTGAATCGATGAACGTGGCGAAGCCCGGCCGCCGTGCGCGCGTCGCGAGCGCGGTGGCGGCTGTCGCGGCCATCGCGGCGTCGCTCGCGTGCGCACCGGCCGGTGCCGCCGACATGAACGCGGTGAACCACGCCGGGGCGATCGCGTCGAGCGTGACCGTCGGTTCGGCCGCGCCGTCGCTGGGCATCGGCGCGGTGCTGCAGACCCTCGTCGGGCTCGCGGTCGTGATCGGTCTCGTGTTCGCGTGCGCGTGGCTCGCGCGCCGCTTCGGCTTCCAGCACGTGCGCCGCGGCGGCCCGCTGAAGGTCGTGTCGAGCGTCGCGGTGGGCGCCAAGGAAAGCGCGACGATCGTCGAGATCGGCGACACCTGGCTCGTGCTCGGCGTCGCGCCGGGCAACGTGCGGCTGCTGCATGCGCTGCCGGCCGGTTCGGCGGCGGCCGGTGCGACGACCGCCTCGACCGGCGCACCTTCCGGCGCCGCACCGTCCGAAGGCGGCCTGCCCGGCACGTTCGGCTCGCGGTTTCGCGACGCGCTCGCGGGCGAAGCCGCGAAGCGCTTCGGTCGCGGCAAGGACCGCTGACATGGCGCCGCGCCCTCTTTCCGACTCCGCATTTCGATGAAACACGCATTCCTGCATCGCGCGGCGCGCTTCGCGCCCGTGCTGATCCTCTGCCTCGCCCCCGCGCTCGCCTGCGCGCAGGCGAACGGCCTGCCCGCGTTCAACGCGAGCCCGGGCCCGCACGGCGGCACCACCTATTCGCTGAGCGTGCAGACGATGCTGCTGCTCACGATGCTGTCGTTCCTGCCGGCGATGCTGCTGATGATGACGAGCTTCACGCGCATCATCATCGTGCTGTCGCTGCTGCGCCAGGCGCTCGGCACCGCGACGACGCCGCCGAATCAGGTGCTCGTCGGCCTCGCGATGTTCCTCACCTTCTTCGTGATGTCGCCGGTGCTCGACCGGGCCTACAACGACGGCTACAAGCCGTTTTCCGACGGCTCGATGCCGATGGAGCAGGCCGTGCAGCGCGGCGTCGCGCCGTTCAAGACCTTCATGCTGAAGCAGACCCGCGAGACCGATCTCGCGCTGTTCGCGAAGATCTCGAAGGCCGCGCCGATGCAGGGCCCGGAAGACGTGCCGCTGTCGCTGCTGGTGCCGGCGTTCGTCACGAGCGAGCTGAAGACCGGCTTCCAGATCGGCTTCACGGTCTTCATCCCGTTCCTGATCATCGACATGGTCGTCGCGAGCGTGCTGATGTCGATGGGGATGATGATGGTGTCGCCGTCCACCGTGTCGCTGCCGTTCAAGCTGATGCTGTTCGTGCTGGTCGACGGCTGGCAGCTGCTGATCGGCTCGCTCGCGCAGAGCTTCACGTAAGCCGCGGAGGAAACGCACGATGACGCCCGAACAGGTGATGACCCTCGCGCACCAGGCCATGATGGTCGGCCTGCTGCTCTCCGCCCCGCTGCTGCTGGTCGCGCTCGCGGTCGGCCTTGTCGTGAGCCTGTTCCAGGCCGCGACGCAGATCAACGAAGCGACGCTGTCGTTCATCCCGAAGCTGCTCGCGGTCGCCGCGACGCTCGTGATCGCCGGCCCGTGGATGATGACGACGATGCTCGACTACCTGCGGCAGACGCTGCTGCACGTCGCGACGCTCGGCGTCGGCTGAGCCGCGCGCGCACGATCCGGCGGCGATGTTCTCGGTTACCTACGCGCAGCTCAACGGCTGGCTCACGGCGTTCCTGTGGCCGTTCGTGCGGATGCTCGCGCTCGTCGCGACGGCGCCCGTCGTGGGCCACGCATCGGTGCCCGCGCGCGTGAAGATCGGCCTGGCCGCGTTCATGGCGCTGGTCGTCGCGCCGACGCTCGGCGCGATGCCGGACGTCACCGTGTTTTCCGCGCAGGGCATCTGGATCGTCGTCACGCAGTTCCTGATCGGCGCCGCGATGGGCTTCACGATGCAGATCGTGTTCGCGGCCGTCGAGGCGGCCGGCGACTTCATCGGGTTGTCGATGGGGCTCGGCTTCGCCACCTTCTTCGATCCGCACACGAGCGGCGCGACGCCCGTGATGGGCCGCTTCCTGAACGCGGTCGCGATGCTCGCGTTCCTCGCGGTGGACGGCCACCTGCAGGTGTTCGCCGCGCTCACCGCGTCGTTCCAGTCGCTGCCGGTGTCGGCCGACCTGCTGCACGCGCCCGGCTGGCGCACGCTCGCCGCGTTCGGCACGACGGTGTTCGGGATGGGGCTGCTGCTCTCGCTGCCGGTGGTCGCGGCGCTCCTGATCACGAACCTCGCGCTCGGCATCCTGAACCGCGCGGCGCCGCAGATCGGCGTGTTCCAGATCGGCTTTCCCGTCACGATGCTCGTCGGGCTGTTGCTCGTGCAGCTGATGGTGCCGAACCTCGTGCCGTTCGTGTCGCACCTGTTCGACATGGGGGTCGACACGATGGGGCGGGTGCTGATCGGCTGGCGGTGATGCGTCGGTGATTCGTCACGAGATCGGGGTGCCGCCTCGGCCAATTCATCGCGATCTCGTATCGATTCAGCGCGCATTCGCCCGGCTAAATGGCGGCGATTCTGCCGATCGATCCGGAAAGGATTCGATCGTCGGATGACGATACTCGCCAGCGTGTTGCGAGCAGCATGGCCAAGCGTTGACCGCCGCCAACGGCGGAGCGCTCGTGCCGCGGTTGCAACTGTGCGGCCTTGTCAGACTGTCGATGTGTTTGCTGGTGGTTGTGTTTCGTGCCGGCCGGACGTCCTCGGTGCGCTCCTGTGCAGCAACGCGCACGCCGGTGCCTTGCACGGCCTGCCGCTATTTCCGCTCGGCGCTCCGCCGCGTCGCACTGTCCGCAAGCCTGCCTGCACCTGTCCGAAATTGGACGAACGACGATATCGTGCCGCTCCCCGCCACTGAATAATCTCCGCTTTGCGGCGCGACATCGCCGCGGTTCTCGCGACCGTCAGGCAGCGGCGCGTACAGGCAGATGATTTCGACACGATCCTTCCGGCTGGTGGCCGTTCTCGGCTGGCTCGGCGCCGCATGGCCGGCGCCCGCGGCCGACCTGCTCGACGCGGTGAACGCGGCGCGGCGGTTCGATGCGGGCATCGGCGCGGCACGCAACGCGCAGCTCGCCGGCCGCGAGAAACGCTGGCAAGGTCTTGCGGGGCTGCTGCCGCGTGCGGAGCTCAACGGCAGCTACACGAAGCAGGACCAGCCCACCGCCGCGTACGCAGCGGCGGTCCGCCGTCATAGCGTGTCCGCAACCGTCACGCAGCCGCTGTTCGACGTGTCCCGCGTCGCCGATTTCAAGCGCGGCGGCACGCTCGCCGACCAAGCCGACATCGAGTACGAGAAAGCGTCGCAAACCCTGATCACCGATGTCGCCGGCGCCTATTTCGACGTCCTGTTCGGACGCGAAGTGCTGCAGGCCGCCGAAGCCGCGCAGCAGGCATTCCACAAGCAACTCGATCAGGCGCAGGCCGCGCTGCGGATCGGCGACGGCACGCGGACCGACGTCGACGAGGCGCGCGCGAATCTCGACGAAGCGCTGGCGCGTACGGTGAGCGCGCAAACGGATCTGGCGATCGCGAACGGCACGCTGCAGAGAATCACCGGGCTGACGGCGACCGAGCTGGCGCCGATCTCGTGGCAATGCGCGCCGCAGGCCGCGCCGGTCGATCTCGGGACCGCGATGGACGACGCGGCCCGCGACAACGTCGACGTGCGGATCGCCGGCAAGCTGCTCGACCAGTCGCAGGCCGACATCGTCGCCGCGACGGGCGCGCACCTGCCGGTCGTGAACCTGCAGGCGAGCTACGGCACGAACTGGAGCCGCGGCGCCAACGAGAACGGGCTCGACACCGTGTTTGGCACGACGTCGAAAACCCGCTCGTCGATGATCGGCGTGACGGTCACGATCCCGCTGTTCGCCGGCGGCGGCCCGCTGTCGGCGAGCCGCGAAGCGTACCGCCGGCGCGACCAGGCGCGCGACGCGCTCGAGGATGCGCGCCGCAAGGCCCGCGAACACGCCCGTGCCGCGTATCTCGGCATCACCAACGGCATCGCGTTGATCCGCGCGCAGGAGCGCGCGCTCGCGTCGGCCGACAGCAAGGTGAAGTCGACCCGCCTCGGGCGCGAAGTCGGGCTGCGCACGCAGATCGACGAACTGAATGCGCAGCAGCGCTATTTCGAAGCGATCCGCGATCTCGCCGACGCCCGCTATCGCTACCTGCGTGCGCGGCTGCAGCTGTCCGCCGCGCTCGGCACGCTCGGCGACGACGACGTGGCCGCAATCGGCTGCCGCGCTGACGGCCCGGCGCCGGCCGCGGGAGTCCGCTCATGACCGATTCCCTGTTCCGCCAGGAAGCGCTCGACGCGACCCGGCACAAGCTGATGGGCACCGTCAGCCTGTATTCGCCGCCCTGGCGCTGGCTGACGATCGGCGTCGCGACCGCGCTGACGCTGGTGGTCGTTGCGTTCTTCGTGTTCGGCAGCTACACGAAGCGTGAGCGCGTGGCTGGCCAGCTGTTACCGGCGCAAGGGCTGCTGTCGGTGGCGCCGCCGCTGACCGGCACGGTGACCGGCCTGCGCGTGCGCGAAGGCCAGACGGTCGCGGCCGGGGCGGAATTGCTGGCGATCTCGGCCGAAGTGGCGACCGAGCTCGGCGGCACGCGCGAGACGGTGGCGCGGCAACTGAAGTTCCAGCGTTCGCGCCTGGAGACCGATCTGACCAGCCAATCGCAACTGAGCAGAGAAGCGCAGCGCGGCCTGCGCACGCGCGAGGCGGCGCTGGACGACCAGCTCACGCAGATCGCGCGGCAGCACGCGCAGCGGCTGCGCCAGGCCGAGCTCGCGCAACGCCAGCTCGACAAGCTGCAGTCGATGCGCGCGCAGGGTTATGCGTCGAACAGCCAGGTCGAGCAGCAGGAAGGCGTGCTGCTCGACGCGCAGGCGCGGCTGCAGGAACTCGCCCGCCAGCGGCTCGAAGTCGGCCAGCAACTCGACCAGACCCGCCAGCAGCTCCGCGAGCTGCCGCTCACCACCCGCAACCAGCAGAACGACATCGAGCGCAAGCTCGCGGACGTCGAGCAGTCGATCGCCGAGAACGAAGCGCGTCGCACGGTCATCCTGCGCGCACCGCAGGCGAGCGTCGTGGCCGCGCTGCTCGCGAAGCCCGGGCAGATCGTCAACGCGGGCCAGTCGGCCGTGTCGCTGTTGCCGCAAGGCGCGCCGCTCGAAGCGCAACTGATGGTGCCGAGCCGCGCGATCGGCTTCGTGCGCACCGGCGCGCGCGTCGTGCTGCGCTACGAGGCGTACCCGTTCCAGAAATTCGGCCAGCAGTTCGGGCACGTGACCGAGGTGTCGCGTACCGCGCTGTCGCCGCAGGAAGTCGCGAACCTGACCGGGCGCGCCAACGTGCCGGAGCAGCTCTACCGCGTCGTCGTCGCGCTCGATCGCCAGGACATCGTCGCGTACGGCAAGCACGAGGCGCTGCGGCCCGGGATGGCGCTCGAGGCCGACGTGCTGATCGACCGGCGCCGGCTGGTCGAGTGGGTGCTCGAGCCGCTGTATGCACTCGGCCGCCGCGTGTCGGCCTGATGCGCACCCCCAACGCATTCGTCACGGAGCCCGTTCAACCATGAAATGGATCGATGCGCTGCAATTCGGCTGGCGCCGCCGCCTGCCGGTGATCCTGCAGACGCAGGCGGCCGAATGCGGGCTCGCGTGCGTCGGGATGGTCGCGAGCCACTATGGCCACGACCTCGACCTCGTCAGCCTGCGCCGGCGCTTCAGCCCGTCGCTGAAGGGGGCCACCCTCAACGACGTGATGCTGATCGCGTACCGGCTCGGCCTCGCGTCGCGTGCGCTGCGGCTCGAACTCGACGAACTGGGCAAGCTGCGCCGCCCGTGCATCCTGCACTGGGACATGAACCACTTCGTCGTACTGAAGTCGGTGTCGCGCGGCCGGATCACGATCCACGATCCGGCGCGCGGGCGTCGCGACGTGCCGCTCGCCGAAGTGTCCGAGCACTTCACCGGCGTCGCGCTGGAGCTGATGCCGTCGCCGTCGTTCGAGCGCACGCAGGCACGCGAGGCGATCTCGATGACGAAGCTCGTCGGCGGCGTCACGGGCCTCCGAACGACGTTCGCGCAGGTGCTGCTGCTGTCGGCGGCGCTGGAAGTGTTCGGCATCGTCACGCCGTTCTACATGCAGTGGGTGATGGACCAGGTGCTGGTATCGGCCGATGCAGACCTGCTGACGCTGCTCGGCATCGGCTTCCTGCTCGTCGTGCTGTTCCAGAACGCGGTGTCGGCCCTGCGCTCGTGGGTGGTGACGTGGTTCTCGAGCCTGCTCGGCGTGCAGTGGACCGCCAACGTCTGCGCGCACCTGCTCAGGCTGCCGATGGCGTATTTCGAACAGCGCCACATCGGCGACGTGGTGTCGCGATTCGGCGCGATCAATACGATCCAGGCCACGCTGACCACGCAGTTCATCGGCGCGCTGCTCGACGGCGTGATGGCGGTCGCGACGCTCGCGATGCTGTTCGTCTACAGCCCTTCGCTCACGTGGCTCGTACTCGGCCTGTTCGCCGCGTACGGCGCGATCCGCTGGATCGCGTACCGGCCGTTCCGGCAGGCGAACGAGGAACAGATCGTCTACGCGGCGCGCGCGCAGTCGAACCTGCTCGAATCGATCCGCGGCGTGCAGGCGATCAAGCTCGCGAACAAGCAGGAAGCGCGTGTCGCCACCTACGCGAACGCAGTCGTCGAAACCACCAACAAGCACGTCGCGATCGAGCGGCTGTCGATCGGCTTCTCGACGCTGCAGGGCGTGATTTCGGGTGCGGGCCGCGTGGTGCTCGTGTGGCTGGCGGCGAAGCAGGTTCTCGACGGGCAGTTCTCGGCCGGGATGCTGGTCGCGTTCGTCAGCTTTGCCGACCAGTTCATGGCGCGCGGCGCCGGGCTGATCGGCACGCTGATCGATTTCCGGATGCTGCGCCTGCATGGCGAGCGTCTCGCCGACATCGTGCTGACCGACGTCGAAGCCGACATGGAGGCGAAGGTCGTGCGGCCGCCGCGGGCGGGCCATGCAACGCCACCCGCGATCGACGTGCGCGACGTGCGCTTCCGCTACGCGGAAACCGAGCCGTGGGTGCTCGACGGCTGCTCGTTCTCGATCGCGCCCGGTGAATCGGTCGCGCTGGTTGGCCCGTCGGGCCAGGGCAAGACGACGATGGCGAAGCTGCTGCTCGGCCTGCTCGCGCCGGAGCACGGCAGCGTGCAGGTCGACGGCATCGACATCCGCAAGCTCGGCCTGCATCCGTATCGCGACCGGATCGGCTGCGTGATGCAGGACGACATCCTGTTCGCGGGCTCGATCGCCGACAACATCGGCTTCTTCGACCCGCAGCCCGACGACGCGCGCGTCGAGCATGCCGCGCGACTCGCTCAGATCCACGACGACATCGTCGCGATGCCGATGGGCTATCGGAGCCTCGTCGGCGACATGGGGTCGTCGCTGTCGGGCGGGCAATGCCAGCGCGTGCTGCTCGCCCGCGCGTTCTACCGCCAGCCGGCGATCCTGGTGCTCGACGAAGCGACGAGCCATCTCGATCTCGCGCGCGAACGCCTGATCAACGATGCGGTGCGGGCGATGAACGTCACGCGGATCATCATTGCGCACCGTCCGGAAACGATCCGCAGCGCGGATCGCGTGATCGAGATCGCGGGCGGCGCAGCCCATGAGCTACCCGTCGGCGCGCGCGCCGCGCCCGAGCCGGCGTAGCGCCGCGGCGTCGCGAAGCATTCGGCCGCCCGACGGGCGGCGAAACGGCCGATGCCGATCCGGCCTTGCGCGATCGGCACCCTGCAGTAACAAGGAGAAACGCAAATGCGTGAGTTGACCACGATGGAATGCCATGAAGTGAGCGGCGGCGGCTTTTTCGGCACCGTCGGTGCAGCGCTGCTCGGCGCCACGGCCGGCCTGGTCGCCGGCGGCTTCAAGGGTGCGGCGACGGGCGGCAGCCAGGGCGGGATCCTGGGCTTCGGCATCCTCAGCGCGGGTGTCGGCCTGATCGCGGGCGCGGCGCTCGGCGTGATCGGCGGCAACGCATACGGCCTCGTCAATGGCGTGGCGCAGACGCTCAGGATCTTCAATCGCGTGATGGAAGGCCTGTTCGACCCGAACCTGCCGGCACAGAAGTGAGGCGCGGCGGGCCCGTTTATCCATTCCAGTTTTTTCCAGAGGGCAAACATCATGCGTGAAATGCACCATGCGGAATGTGCGGCCGTATCCGGCGGTCTGTCGTCCAGCGATCTTGTCGGCTGGCTCAACAACCTGTTCGCGCCACGCGAGCCGCGCGAGCCGTGGGTCAATCCGTTCCCGTCGGACAACAGCGGGACGGAGGCAGTCGGGACGCTCGGCAAGATTGCCGTCGCGGTGGGCGTGACGGCGATCGCCGTCTCGCTGGCGGTACTGGGGCGCGCAGCGCGATAGCCAGCGCGCTGCCCGAACGGGCGCCACGTTGTCTCAATATTCAGGAATGCTGATTCAATGGAAAACGCGGCATTTCTGGATCGTTTGCGATTGTGGCGCCCTTTACTGGAAAGCTAAATTTATCCGCCCGGATCGTGGAACGGCCGGCGGAGTTTTTTCGAGCAAATCACAGAGGAAGCAGAACATGATCAAGCAACTTACCCTGGCGTCGGCGATCACTGCCGCGATGGCGCTCGCGCCGCTCACCGCGCATGCGTACGACGGCACCGTGACCATCACGGGCACGCTGAGCGGCGCGACCTGCGACGTCAAGATCAACAACGGCAGCAACAACGGCACGGTCGGGCTGCCGGGCGTGAGCGCGAGCACGCTGTCGTCGAAGGGCGCAACCACCGGCGCGACCAATTTCACGATCGCGCTCAGCAATTGCACGAACGCGACCGGCAAGTCGGTGCGCACCTTCTTCGAAGCCGGCCCGAACGTGAACACTGCGGACGGCACGTTGACCAACCGGGCGGTCAGCAACGCGGCCACCAACGTTTCCGTGCAGTTGCTCGACATCGATGGCAATGCGCTGAAGGCGGGTGACGCCAGCCAGCGCAACCCGAGCAAGACCTCGGTGCCGATCGTCAACAACAGCGCCACGATGGTCTACGGCGCGCAGTACTACGCGCAGGGCGCGGCGACTGCCGGTGACGTGAACACGTCGGTCACCTACTCGATCGACTACCTCTGATCCCCAGGCTGCCGCGACGGGCAGCACGCGTGGCGTGCGCGCCCGTCGCGGCGATATCGGCCGGCGGCACCGCGGGTGTCGCCGGCATGACCGTGCCGCACGGGTGCGCCGGCCGCCGGCGTTCCCTGCCCATAGCGCTACATATGATGATTCCGATTCTCCCGTCCCTTTTGCGCCCGTTCTCGCTGTGCATCTGCGCCGCGCTCGTGTGCTTCGCGCAGCAGGCCGCGGCGAGCGTCATCGTGTCCGGCACCCGCGTGATCTACCCGGGAGGCGACCGTGAAGTGACCGTCAAGCTCGACAACAACGGCGCGCAACCCGCGCTCGTGCAGACGTGGCTCGACGACGGCGACCCACGCGCACGCCCCGGCACCACGAAGGTGCCGTTCGTGCTGATGCCGCCCGTGTTCCGGATCGACCCCGGCCGAGGGCAGACCGTGCGGATCGTCTACACCGGCGACGCGCTGCCGCAGGACCGCGAATCGGTGTTCTGGCTGAACGTACTGGACGTGCCGCCCGGCGTCGACGAAACGCAGTCGACCACCGTTCTGCAACTCGCGTTCCGTTCGCGGATCAAGCTGTTCTTCCGGCCGGTCGGACTGAATGCGAACGGCGCCATTGCCGCCGCGAGGCAACTGAAGTGGTCGCTCGCGCCCGCGCCGGACGGCAAAGGCCACGCACTGCGCGCGACGAATCCGACGCCTTATAACGTCGTCGTGCTGTCGGCGCGCGTCGTGCATGGCGGCCGCACCTTCTCGCTCAGCGACGGGGCAATGATCGCGCCGCAGGCATCGCATGTTTTTCCGCTCGATGCGGCACTGCCGGCGTTGCCGCCCGGCGCGACGTTCGACTACGCAACCATCAACGACTTCGGCACCGGCGTCGAGTGGCGGGCGGTGCTCGACGACACCCGCTAGCTGCGCCGTCCGCACCGCGAAGCCGACACCTTCAGCGCCGGGGCGCCGCCCCGTGCGCGACACGTTCAATTCGAGTATCTGGAGCGAATTTCATGGAACGCGCTGACCGTGCAACGAGGTGGTGCGCCCGCCTGGCCGTGCCCGTCCCGCGCCGATCGTACGCCATGGCGTTGCTCGCGTGTTCGGCGCTGCCGCTCGGCGCCGCCGCAAGCGAGCACGAACCCGAACCCGCCGACGACCGGCCGCCGAGGATCGGCGAGGCCGGGACGGGTGCCGGCGCCGTGCGCTTCAACCCCGATCTCGTCGCATCGCCGCCCGGCGGGCTCGACCTGTCGCGCTACGAACGGGGCAATCCGGTCTGGCCCGGCCAGTATCGTTCGGATATCTACCTGAACGGCGTCATGCTCGGCCGCGACGACGTGACGGTGCGCGAGGTGCGCCCGGACGTCGCGCAGGTATGCATCGGCCGCCCGCTGCTGGACAAGTTCAATGCGGACCCGGGACGGTTCGCACCCGACGCGCTCGTGCTGCTCGATGCGGCCGACGCGTGCCAGCCGCTCGAAGCGCTGCTGCCCGGCGCAACCGCGTCGTTCGATGCAGGCGCGGCGCGCCTCGACGTGCAGATCCCGCAGGCGCTGCTGCGGCGCTCGGCGCGCGGCTACGTCGATCCGTCACGGTGGGACGACGGCGTGACGGCCGGCTGGGTCGGCTACAACACGAACCTGTACCGCAACGTCACGCACGGCCAGGGCGCGACCACCGCGTACGTCGGCCTGAATGCGGGCATCAACATCGGTGGCTGGTATTTTCGCCACGACGGCGCGTTGAACTGGCAGCAGCACGGCGGCCGCCACTACAGCGTGGCGAATACCTACGTACAGCGCGACCTGTCGGCACTGACGGCGCGCGTGCGGATCGGCGACGCGAACACGTCCGGGGAGCTGTTCGATACGTTCGCGTTCCGCGGCGTGCAGCTCGCGACCGACGACCGGATGTGGCCCGATTCGCAGCGCGGCTACGCACCGGTCGTGCGCGGGATCGCCAACACCAGCGCGCGCGTGAAGATCCGCCAGAACGGCGCGGTGATCTACGACACGGCGGTGCCACCGGGCCCGTTCGTGATCGACGACCTGTTCCCGACCGGTTATGGCGGCAACCTCGTCGTCACCGTCACCGAGGCGGATGGCAGCGAGCGCACCTTCAGCGTGCCGTACGCGGCGGTCGCGCAGTCGCTGCGGCCGGGGCGCAGCCGGTTCGGCTTCGTCGCGGGCACCGTGCGCAACGTCGACCTGTCGTACACGCCGCGCGTGGTGCAGGCGACCTACAGCCGCGGCGTGAACAACCTGCTGACGCTGTACGGCGGCGTGCTCGCGAACGAGCACTACCGGAACGTGCTCGCCGGAGGTGCGTTCAACACGCCGCTGGGCGCGTTGGCGCTCGACGTGTCCGGCGCGTTCACGTCGGCATACGGGCAGCGGACGCGCGGCTCGAGCGTGCGCGTCACGTACAGCAAGACGATCGACGCGACGAACAGCAACCTGTCGGTGGCCGCCTATCGCTTCTCGTCGTCGGGGTATCTCGACTTCGGCAATGCGCTCGCGTTCGTCGACAACGCGAAACGCAACCTGACCGGCGCGGCCGCGCGACCCGCGTGGCGCGCGCGCAACCGCGTGTCGGTCACCGCCGCGCAGCCGTTCGGCGAGCGCTGGGGCCAGCTGTATGTGAGCGGCTACACGCAGAACTACTGGACACGCAGCGGCACCGACACGCAATTCCAGATCAGCTACAGCAACCGCTACCGCCAGTTCGACTACACGATATCCGTGAACCGCTCGCTCGCGTCCGGCGGCAACGCCGATACGCAGGCGATGCTGAGCGTGTCGGTCCCGCTCGGCGCGAGCGCGCGATCGCCGCGACTGAGCGTCTATGCCACGCGCGACAGCCTGAACGGCTTCACGTCGACGGCCACCGCAACCGGTTCCGTCGGCGCGGCGTACGAGGGCAATTACTCGGTTTCCGCGGCACGCAACGCCGACGCGACCTACGCGGGCACGGTCTCGGGTCAGTACCGGACGCCGGTCGCCGCACTGCAGGGGATGCTCGGCAAGGGCAACGACTACGGCTCGGCGTCGCTGGGCGTCAGCGGCACGGTCGTCGCCCATCCGGGCGGCGTGACGGCGGTCCCGTATACCGCCGACACAATGGCCGTCGTCGCGGCGCCGGCCGCCGGCGGCGCAACCGTGGCCGGCTACAGCGGCATCCGTCTCGACCGGCGCGGCTACGCGGTCGTCCCGTACCTGAGCCCGTATCGCGTGAATCAGGTCGAGATCGATCCGCGCGGCCTGCCGGCCGACGTCGAGCTGCAGACGACGAGCCAGCAGGTCGCGCCGCGCCAGGGGGCGATCGTGATGCTGCGTTATCCGACGGTGACGGGCCGCCCGCTTCTGATCCATGCGGCGGCGCCGGCGGGCACGGAACTGCCGTTCGGCGCGCCGGTGTTCGACGGACGCGGCAACAACGTCGGAATCGTGTCGCAGGGCGGCCAGGTCTACGCCCGGCTATCCGAACCGAACGACACGCTGACCGTGAAATGGGGGCACGCCGACGCGTGGCGGTGCACGATCCGGGTCGCGCTGCCGCCGCTGGAGCAACGCGCGGCGCCGATCGGCATCGAGCGCATCGAGGCGCCCTGCAAACTCGACAACCCATCCGCTGACGCGCCCGAGGTCCGGCGCGCCCCGGCAGGAGAATCGTGATGGAACACCGCAGAATGAATCGAAGCCTGCACCCGCGACCGTGCGCTCGCGACGGGAATCGCGGCGCCGGCCTTCGAATGGCGCTGACCGCGCTGGTGCTGGGCGCGGCCGGCGTCGGCCATGCGCACGCGTCCACGGCCACCTGCATCAACACGTCGTCGTCGAAGCTCGGCGAGCTGCCGTCCGGCTTCAAGATCGCGGCGGACGCCCCGATCGGCACCGTGCTGTGGAGCAAGGAAGGCATCGAGATCGCCGCGAGTTGCTGGATGAAGGTACCCGGAAGCAGGGCCGTCGAGGCCACGCTGTATCGATGGGCGGACGACCCGGACCTGACGGCCAACGGGCTCACGCTTTACGTGACCTATGACGGCAACCGCGGGCACGGCACGTCGTCGCTGCCGATGGGCACGACGATCAAGTCGATCGGGAAGACTGCCGTTACCGCGAAAGTGGACGTCGAGCTGGTCAAGAGCGGCGCGACACCGTCGGTCGCGAAGCCGTTTCCGGTGCTGTCGGTCCTGACGGCGCTGATCGGCGGTCCGGACAATTCGACCGCCGACGCAACCCGCTACCTGATGTACGGCTTCGACAACATCTCGTTCCAGCCGACGACCTGCACGACGACCACCCCGTCGGTGTCGGTCGACCTCGGGGCCCATGCGTTGAACGCGTCGTCCGGCATCGGCTCGGGCGCCGGCTCGACGTCGAAATCGAAGGGCTTCGCGATCGGCCTGCGCTGCGATACCGGCGTGGCGGGCGCGTTCGAAGTCAACCTGACGCTGGACGGCAAGGCAGTCGATGCATCGAAAGGCGTGCTGGCGCTGTCGTCGTCGAGCGACGCCTCCGGTGTCGGCATCCAGTTGCTCAAGGGCGACGACACGCCCGTCGAGCTCGGCACGCCGTGGAAGGTCAGCGACTCGCCGTCGGCGTCCGCGACCTTCTCGGTGCCGCTGTCGGCCCGCTACTACCAGACCGGTGCAACGGCGAAGCCGGGCATCGCGAACAGCTCGGCTACCTTCACGGTCACGTACAAATGACCGCGCCGTCAGATCAGCCCGTTTTCGTACGCGTAACGAATCAGGTGGGTGTTCGAATCGGCCTGCAGCTTGCGCATCGCCGTGTATTTCTGCGTCGACACGGTGCTGACCGAGCGGCCGAGCTGCTTCGCGATGTCCTGCAGCGTATGCCCGGATGCGAATAACCGTACGACTTCGAGCTCCCGCGCCGTGAGCGCCGGGTGCCCGCCGAGCGTGCCCGCCTCGCCGCGCTCGACGGCCGCCCGCGCCGTCGGCGACAGGTAACACGCGCGGGCCGTACCGACCCGCCGGCACGCGCCGACGATCTCGGCGAGCGGGTCGTCCTTGCTGACGATCGCGGCGACCCCGAGCTTCAGCGCGGCCGCAAGCACGCTCGGATTCGAATGCGCGGTGAACATCACGCAGCGCGTGCGGGGCGCGATATCGCGCAGCTTGCGCAGCAGCGGGAGGCCGTCGAGCGGCCGCTCGCCGCGACTCATCGAATAGTCGACGACGGCAATATCGACAGGAGACTGCGTCAGCGCGGCAATCAGTTCCGTGCCGCTGCGGCAGGTATGCACGACGCGAAAAGGCGGATGCCGTTGCAACAGTCGATCAAGCGACTCCAGGACTACCGGATGGTCGTCGGCCACGGCGACGGTTATTGTTTTCATATCTCGCATTGCGTTTTTCAAAAAACATGACGACGTCTGTCGATACGGCCTGACTGCATCAAACGGCACTCACGGAAGGCGCTCACGGAACCCACGCGTGCGCCACGCCAGACTTTAATGCTCGTGATTATTTAATGAAAGGGCATTTATTATTGATTGATTATTCCGAAATTAAGGATCTTATGCGCATATCGCAACGGAATACCACCTGAACAAGCCGATAACGATCCTGTCCACTCATGTTTATCGCGTTTATCGAACTCGTCCTAATTCAAATTGGATAAATCGATTGCCGGTCCGCAACTGCACGGGTTCGCCGTGGAGCGCACACGGCCGCGCGAGACGCGAGCCGGTCGCGTGCCGCGCCCCCCGTTCCGGCCCCCCGTTGCTGGAAAACCCCTAAAGGAATCGCCGGCCCGCGAAAGGTAGCGGAAGGTTTCGCCTCCCTATACTCGTCGTGACGATGCAGCAAGCATCGCGCCAGACGAATACAACGAACGGAGACGACCCGATGCGACCCATCCTGCGCACCCTCGCCGTGGCAGCCAGCCTGAGCTGCGCGCTCGCCGCTCACCCCGCCTTCGCCGACGACGGCGGCAAGATCACGATCATGGTCGGCGGGATCGCGAAGCTGATCTACCTGCCCGCGCGGCTCACGCAGGAGCTCGGCTACTTCAAGGCCGAAGGCCTCGATGTCGAGCTGCTGTCGCAGCCGGCCGGCGTCGATGCCGAGAACGAGCTGCTCGCGGGCGCCGTGCAGGGCGTCGTCGGCTTCTACGACCACACGATCGACCTGCAGAGCAAGGGCAAGGACGTGAAGGCGATCGCCGTGTTCGGCCAGGTGCCGGGCGAAGTCGAGATGGTGTCGACCAAGGCCGCGCCGACGTTCAAGTCGATGGCCGACGCGAAGGGCAAGACGCTCGGCGTGACGGGCCTCGGCTCGTCGACCAGCTTCCTCACCCAATACCTCGCGCTCGCGCACGGCGTGCCGTCGACGCAGTACACGATGCTGCCGGTCGGCGCCGACGCGAGCTTCATCGCCGCGATCAAGCAGGGCCGCATCGACGCCGGGATGACGACCGAACCGACGGTGTCCGCGCTCGAGAAGATGGGCGACGCGAAGGTGCTGGTCGACCTGCGCACGCTGGAAGGCACGCGCGCGGCGCTCGGCGGCACCTACCCGGCCGCGAGCCTGTACGTGCAGTCGGCGTGGGCCGATTCGCACAAGGCTGAAGCGACCAAGCTCGCGCACGCGTTCGCGAAGACGATGCAGTTCATCCACACGCACAGCGCCGACGAAATCGCCGCGAAGATGCCGGCCGACTACCAGAAGGACAAGGCGCTGTACGTGAGCGCGCTGAAGGCGTCGCTGCCGATGTTCACCGCCGACGCGAAGATGCCGGCCGACGGCCCGGCGACCGTGCTGAAGGTGCTGTCGGCGTTCAACCCGTCGGTGAAGGGCAAGCACATCGACCTGGCGCGTACCTACACGAACGATTTCGTGAACGCGAAATAAGCAGCGGCGCCGGCGGCGGCGATCCCGCCGCCGTGCGTTCCCCGTTCCGGCCCGTTTGACCGGCCCGGCGTTGCGTCACGATGCGACGCCCTCCTCACCCGCAGGACGAATGCGATGAACCAGGCAGTCTCCCCGAGCACACCGGCGATCGAGTTTCGCAACGTGTCGTGCCGCTTCATTTCGCCGGAAGGCAAGGCCACCGTCGCGTTGCGCGACTTCAGCATGAGCGTCGCGCGCGGCGAGTTCATCGCGATCGTCGGGCCGACCGGCTGCGGCAAGTCGACGACGCTGAACCTGATCACCGGGCTGCTCAAGCCCGCGTCGGGCGAAGTGCGCGTGATGGGCCGCCCGGTCGACGGGATCGATCCGCGCATCGGCTTCGTGTTCCAGGCCGACGCGGTGTTCCCGTGGCGCAACGTGATCGACAACGTCGCGGCGGGCCCGCTGTTTCGCGGCCGTTCGAAGGACGTCGCGTATGCGCAGGCCGAGGAATGGATCCGCAAGGTCGGCCTCGACAAGTTCACGAAACACTACCCGCACCAGCTCTCCGGCGGGATGAGGAAGCGCGTCGCGCTCGCGCAGACCTTCATCAACCAGCCGGAAATCCTGCTGATGGACGAGCCGTTCTCCGCGCTCGACATGCAGACGCGTACGCTGATGCAGGACGAGCTGCTGCAGCTCTGGTCCGCGAACAAGGGCTCGGTCGTGTTCGTCACGCACGATCTCGAGGAGGCGATCGCGCTCGCCGACCGCGTGTTCGTGCTGACCGCGCGCCCCGCGACGCTCAAGCGCGTGTACGAGATCGACCTGCCGCGCCCGCGCGTCACGTCGGAGATCCGCTACGACACGCGCTTCATCGAAATTTCCAAGGACATCTGGCACGACCTGCGCGAAGAAGTGCAGATCGGCTGACGCATACGCCGCACGGCAAGGACAGCAAGGACAGGAGCATGACCGACATGACGCTTCCCCCCACCGCCATTCCGGCGAAGTCGCTCGACGACGAGTCGCGCGCCGCGCAAACCCGGCTGCGCCGCCGCCGGCAACTGATCATCGGCCTGCGGATCGCCGTGCTCGTCATCGTGCTGGGCGGCTGGGAACTCGCCGCGCGGCTCAAGTGGATCGATCCGTTCTTCTTCTCGCAGCCGACGCTGATCTTCGCGCAGATCCAGGACTGGTTCGTGAACGGCACGTCGCAAGGCCCGCTGCTCACGCAGGTGTGGGTGACGCTCGAGGAAACCACGATCGGCTTCCTGATCGGCTCGGTGGCCGGCGTGATCTGCGGGATCGTGCTCGGCCGCAACAAGCTGATGGCCGACGTGTTCGGCCTGTACATCCAGATCGCGAACTCGATCCCGCGCGTCGTGCTCGGCTCGATCTTCGTGATCGCGCTCGGCCTCGGGATGGCGTCGAAGATCGCGCTGGCCGTCGTGATGGTGTTCTTCGTCGTGTTCGGCAACGCGTTCCAGGGCGTGCGCGAAGCCGACCGCTACCTGATCGCGAACGCGCAGATCCTCGGCGCGTCGCGCCGGCAGATCACCACGTCGGTCGTGATCCCGTCCGCGCTCTCGTGGATTCTCGCGAGCCTGCACGTGAGCTTCGGTTTCGCGCTGGTCGGCGCGGTCGTCGGCGAATTCCTGGGTTCCAAGCAGGGCATCGGTTTGCTAATCTCCACCGCCCAGGGCGCGTTCAACGCGAGCGGCGTGTTCGCGGCGATGATCGTGCTGGCCGTGGTCGCGCTGGCCGCCGACTACCTGCTGACCTGGCTCGAGAAGCGGCTGCTGAAGTGGCGGCCCGCGGCGTTCTGAACGCCGCCGGCGCACGCCTGACATGACACTTCCGACCGCGCCGGCGCTCCCGGCGCGGTTCGGCATTCCGGAGAAGGAGCGCAACAGGATGGCGCACAGCCTGCGCGGGCGATTGCTGTGGTGGCTGCTGCTGCCGCTCGCGGTGTTCGTGCTGATCGCGGGCGCGATGTCGTACGACACCGCGCGGACCACGGCCGCGCTCGTGCAGGACAGCGCGCTCGTCGCGTCCGCACGCACGATCGGCGAGGACGTCGAATGGCGCAACGGCCTGCCGGTCGCCGACGTGCCGCCGGCCGCGCTGGAGATCTTCGAGTCGCCGTCGGGCGATTCGGTGTTCTACAAGGTGATCGACGGGCACGACCGCCTGCTCGCCGGCACGCCGGCGCTCGACGTGCCCGCGCGGCACGGCGTCGAGCCGACGCTGTACGACACGTCGCTCGACGGCGTGCCGCTGCGCGCGGTGGCCTACGATCGCCAGCTGTACGACGAAGGGCAGGTCGAGACGGTCACGGTGGTCGTCGCGAAGACGACGCGCTCGCATCGCGCGATGGTCGCCACGATCTGGCGGCCGCAGCTCGTGCGCCTGTCGCTGATGCTGATGCTCGCGATGGGGCTCGTGTACCTCGGCCTCACCTTCGAGATGCGCCCGCTGATGAAGCTGAAGGACGACGTGGCCGACCGCGGGCCGATGGAGCTGGAGCCGATCCGCCCCGAGCGGCTGCAGAACGAGCTGCGGCCGATCGTCGATGCGATCAACCAGTGCATCGCGCGGCTGAACATGCACACGGCCACGCAGCGCCGCTTCATCGCGGATGCCGCGCACCAGTTGCGCACGCCGATCGCGGTGCTCGACACGCAGATCCAGTACGCGCAGCGGCGCGGACACGACGATCCGGAGCTCGCGGCGGTGCTCGACAGCATGCAGCGCAGCAGCCGCAAGATGGCCGACGTGACCGACAAGCTGCTGCTGCTCGCGCACGCGGAGGCCACGCCGTCGACGCTGCTGACCCAGCGCGTCGATCTCGCGGCCGTGGTATCGAGCGTGCTCGAGGAAACGATCGTGCTCGCGCAGCGGCGCGATATCGATCTCGGCGCCGATCTCGGCGAGCGGCTCGACGTCGCGGGCAGCGACAGCCTGCTGACCGCGCTGGTGATGAACCTCGTCGACAACGCGGTGCGCTACACGCAGCCCGGCGGCTGCGTGACGGTGGCCGCACGCCGCGACGGCGACGCGATCGTGCTCGATGTGATCGACAACGGCCCCGGCATCCCGGCCGAAGCGCGCCCGCACGTGTTCAAGCGGTTCTACCGCGTGTCGGCCGACACCGAAGGCTCGGGCCTCGGGCTCGCGATCGTCCGTGAAATCGCGCAGGCGCACGGCGGCAGCGCGTCGCTCGCGCCGGGGGCCGGCAATCGCGGTATCGTCGTGACCGTACGGCTGCCCGCCTACGATTGAAGAGAAAGCCGTCATGAAACTCCTGCTGGTCGAAGACAACGCCGAACTCGCGCACTGGATCGTGAACCTGCTGCGCGGCGAGGACTTCGCGGTCGATTCCGTCGGCGATGGCGAGCGCGCCGACACGGTGCTGAAGACCGAACGCTACGACGCGGTGCTGCTCGACATGCGTCTGCCCGGCATCAGCGGCAAGGAAGTGCTCGCGCGGCTGCGGCGCCGCAACGACAACGTGCCGGTGCTGATGCTGACCGCGCACGGCTCGGTCGACGACAAGGTCGACTGCTTCGGCGCGGGCGCCGACGACTACGTCGTGAAGCCGTTCGAATCGCGCGAACTGGTCGCACGGATTCGCGCGCTGATCCGCCGGCAGGCCGGCGTCGGCACGACGCAGCTCGTGTGCGGCGATCTCGTCTATGCGTTCGGCACGCGCGAATTCCGCTGCGGCGAAACGGTGCTCACGCTGCGCCGCCGCGAGCACGCGATCCTCGAGACGCTGATGCTGCAGCAGAACAAGACGGTGTCGAAGGCGCGGCTGATGGACAGCGTGTTCGCGCTCGACGACGAGCCCAGCGCCGACGCGATCGACATCTATATTCACCGGCTGCGCAAGCATCTCGCGGGCAGCACGGCCGAAATCATCACGCTGCGCGGGCTGGGGTACATCCTGCGCATGAAAAGCGCGCAGGACTGACGGGCACGCGCCCGCCGCACGGAACATCGATTCGTAGCACGAAAAGTCGTTAAGGCCAGCCGGACACCCCGCAGGCCCGCTTGCGCACGCCTGCCTGATCCGTGATCGTTGCGCGTTCGGTGTTTTCACCGATCCGATTCCTGCGTCCGGGAAAGCGTCGTGAAGGATTGCACGCTCTACGATGTTACGCGTCGGCCCTCTCGCTGTGGCCGGCACGAGTCGGCATACATTACGTACTGCAAACGACAAGATTTCAATGCGGCAGCTCGGAGGAGACGATCTTGAAACGAAAAACCCTTGCCCTTTCCATCGCGGCGGCCGGCCTGTGCGCCGGTACGCACGCGCAAGCGCAGTCGAGCGTGCAGCTCTACGGCCTGATGGACCTGAGCTTTCCGACCTACCGGACCCACGCCGACGCGAACGGCAATCACGTGATCGGGATGGGCAACGAAGGCGAGCCGTGGTTCAGCGGCAGCCGCTGGGGCCTGCGCGGCGCAGAAGATATCGGCGGCGGCACGAAGATCATCTTCCGCCTCGAAAGCGAATTCGTGGTCGCGAACGGCCAGATGGAAGACGAAGGCCAGATCTTCGACCGCGACGCGTGGGTCGGCGTCGAGGACGAGCGCTTCGGCAAGCTGACGGCCGGCTTCCAGAACACGATCGCGCGTGACGCATCGGCGATCTACGGCGACGCGTACGGTTCCGCGAGGCTGTCGACTGAGGAAGGCGGCTGGACCAACTCGAACAACTTCAAGCAGATGATCTTCTACGCGGCCGGCCCGACCGGCACGCGCTACAACAACGGCGTCGCGTGGAAGAAGCTGTTCAGCAACGGCATCTTCGCGAGCGCCGGCTACCAGTTCAGCAACTCGACGTCGTTCGCGACCGGCTCCGCCTACCAGGCCGCGCTCGGCTACAACGGCGGGCCGTTCAACGTGTCGGGCTTCTACAACCACGTGAACCACAACGGCTTCCGGAACCAGACGTTCTCGGTCGGCGGCAACTACACGTTCGACATCGTGCGCCTGAATGCCGGCTACTTCCGCTACAACGGCGACCAGGGCCCGCTCGGCCAGCGTCACGACGATTCGTGGACGGTGTCGATGAAGATCGCCCCGAAGGGCGCGCTCGACTACGAGCTCGGCTACCAGCAGATGCGCATCAAGAACGCCGCGAACAACTCCGACGGCTTCACGCCGAACGCGAACCTCGGCGCGTTCAGCCTGACCAACGGCGTCGCCAACGGCTTCAAGGAGACGATCTACGGGTCGGTGTTCTATCACCTGAGCAAGCGCACCGAGGTGTACCTCGCCGGCGACTACATGAAGCTGCACGGCGGCTACACGGCTGCGTCGACGTTCGGCGCGAAGAACCAGCTCGAACTGACGTCGGGCATCCGCACGCGTTTCTGACCTGCGGGCCGGCCATCCGGGCGGGGCTTGCGGTACCCCGCCTTTCCCTGCCTCCAGGATTTCTCCATGCGGGCACGGCGGCGCTTTGCGCCGACCGTGCCCTTTTTTTCGTCCTTTCCGCGGCGCTCCGGGGTGCCCGGACAACGGCCGCCGGCCGCCCGTGCGACAACCGGCCCGAAGCCGCTTGCGGCCCGTGGGGCGGGCGATCGCGGCCGATGCGCGCACGCTCGGCCCACATCGGCGCTTGACCTCGGCCGGTCGACTCGATAGCGTTTCGGGTTTGCCCGGGTGGCCATTGCCGCCGGTGCCGTGAGCGCGCCCGACGTCCTGGCGCGCGCGGCCGGGCTCCGATGGAAAAGACGATGCAGAAACTCGATGCGGCCAGCCCGCAGGCGATGTCGACCGATTTCACCGCCGACAACGTCGCGCGCCTGAAGGCGCTGTTCCCCGAACTCGTGACCGAAGGCCCCGGCGGCGCGTCGGTCGACATCGACGTGCTGAAGGCGCTGGTCGGCGATCGCACGGTCGGCGACGCCGAAGAACGCTACGGCTTCCACTGGCATGGCAAGCGCAGCGCGCGCCAGGCCGCGCTCACGCCGTCGACCGGCACGCTGCGGCCCTGCCCCGACGACAGCGTCGCGTGGGACGATACGCGCCATCTCGTGATCGAGGGCGACAACCTCGACGTGATGAAGCTGCTGCACAAGAGTTACGCGGGCAAGGTGAAGCTCGTCTACATCGACCCGCCGTACAACACCGGCAGCGATTTCGTCTATCCGGACGACTTCAGCGACAGCATCCGCCACTACCTGGCGATGACCGGGCAGACCCAGGGCGGCGTGAAGCGCAGCACCAACACCGAGGCGAACGGCCGGTTCCACACCGACTGGCTGAACATGATGTATCCGCGCCTGAAGCTCGCGCACGCGCTGCTGTCCGACGAAGGGCTGATCGCCGTGCACATCGACGAGCACGAAGTGCACGCGCTGGTGCTGATGCTGCGCGAGATCTTCGGCGAGGAGAACGAGCTCGGCGTCGCCGTGTGGGACAAGCGCAACCCGAAGGGCGACGCACGCGGCGTCGCGTACCAGCACGAATCGCTGGTGCTGTTCGCGCGCAACGCCGAGACGCTGCTCGAACGGGCGCCGCTCAAGCGCCCGAAACGCAATGCGCAGCGCATGCTCGATGCCGCGCACGACGCCGTGTACCGCAGCGGCAACGCGAAGGACGCGCAGAAGGCGTACCGCGCGTGGATGAAGGCGCAGACCAACCTGTCCGGCGGCGAGGCGATGTACGACCGGCTGTCGGCCGACGGGCGCGTGTACCGCCTCGTGTCGATGGCCTGGCCGAACAAGAAAAAGGCGCCGGAAGAGTATTTCACGCCGCTGATCCACCCGGTCACCGGCAAGCCGTGCGCGATGCCGGCGCGCGGCTGGCGCAACCCGCCCGCGACGATGCAGGCGCTGATCGAGCGCGGCCAGATCGAGTTCGGCGCGGATGAAACCACGCAGCCGCAGCGGATCTACTACCTCGACGAGAACATGTACGAGAACGTGCCGTCGGTGCTGCCGTTCGCCGGCTCCGACGATGCGCTGCTGAAGACGCTCGGCATCCCGTTCGACCTGCCGAAGCCGGTCGATTTCGCGGCGGCCGTGATCGGCTGGTGCACGCGCGGCGACGACATCGTGCTCGACTGCTTCGCGGGCTCCGGCTCGACCGGCCACGCGGTGATGCAGGTGAACGCGACCGACGGCGGCGCGCGCCGCTACGTGCTCGTGCAGCTGCCCGAGGCGCTCGACCGCCGCGACAAGACGCAGCTGGCGGCCGCCGATTTCTGCGCGAAGCTGAAAAAGCCGCTGACGCTCGCCGAAATCACCAAGGAACGCCTGCGCCGCGCCGCGCAGCAGGTCGCGCGCGATTACCCGGAAAGCTATGGCGACCTCGGTTTCCGCGTGTACCGGCTCGACACGACCAACGTGATCGAGTGGGACCCGCGCCGCGACGACTTCGACCATGCGCTGTTCGCATCCGTCGAGCACGTGAAGACCGGCCGCACCGAAGACGACCTGCTCGCCGAACTGACGCTGAAGCTCGGCCTCGACCTGTGCACGCCGGTCGAGCATCACCAGGTGGCCGGCAAGACCGTGCACCTGATCGGCCGCGCGATCGTCGCGTGCTTCGATGCGCGCATCTCGCGCGACGACGCGGGCCCGCTCGCCGACGGCATCGTCGACCTGCTCGATGCGACCGGCACGACGCACGACGTCACGTGCCTGTTCCGCGACAGCGGTTTCGTCGACGACGTCGCGAAGCTCAATCTCGCCGCGCTGCTCGAACAGCACGGCGTGAAGCGCGTGCGGAGCCTGTGATGCGGCTGCATTTCGAAGCGGATCTCGACTACCAGCGCGAGGCGATCGACGCCGTCTGCGACCTGTTTCGCGGGCAGGAATCGTATCGCGGCGACTTCAGCGTGCTCGCGAACGCCGCGCCCGGCACGACGGCCGCCGCGCAAGGCTCGCTCGGCTTCGCGGTGTCGGAACAGGGCGTCGGCAACCGGCTGTCGCTGACCGACGACGCGCTCGCGCGCAATCTCGCCGACGTGCAGCTGCGCGGCGGGCTGCCGCCGTCCGGCCTGCCCGGCTCGCGCGACTTCACCGTCGAGATGGAGACCGGCACCGGCAAGACCTACGTGTACCTGCGCACGATCTTCGAGCTGAACCGTCGTTACGGCTTCACGAAGTTCGTGATCGTCGTGCCGTCGATCGCGATCAAGGAAGGCGTGCACAAGACGCTTTCCATCACCGAGGATCACTTCCGCGCGCTGTACGCGGGCGTGCCGTACGACTACTTCCTGTACGACTCCGCGAAGCTCGGCCAGGTGCGTCACTTCGCGGCGAGCGCGGCGATCCAGATCATGGTGATGACGGTCGCCGCGATCAACAAGAAGGAAATCAACAACCTCTACAAGGACAGCGAGAAGACCGGCGGCGAGAAGCCGATCGACCTGATCCGCGCGACGCGGCCGATCGTGATCGTCGACGAGCCGCAAAGCGTCGACGGCGGCCTCGAGGGGCGCGGGCGCGAAGCGCTCGCCGCGATGGCGCCGCTCTGCACGCTGCGCTATTCGGCCACGCACGTCGACCGTCACCACATGGTGTACCGGCTCGACGCGGTCGACGCCTACGAACGCAAGCTCGTGAAGCAGATCGAGATCGCGTCGGCGATCGTCGAGGACGCGCACAACAAGCCGTACGTGCGGCTCGTCGGCGTGTCGAACCGGCGCGGCGCGATCAGCGCGCGTGTCGAGCTCGACGTCGCGACGGCGGCCGGCGTGAAGCGCCAGATCGTGACGGCCACCGACGGCGACGATCTCGAACGCCTGACCAAGCGTGCGCTGTACGCGGGGCTGCGGATCGGCGAGGTCCATGCGGTGAAGGGCGCCGAATACGTCGAGCTGCGCCATCCGGAAGGCGAGGCGTTCCTGTCGCTCGGCGAGGCGTTCGGCGACATCGACACGCTCGCCGTGCAGCGCGAGATGATCCGCCGCACGATCCGCGAGCATCTCGACAAGGAACTGCGCCTCGCGGAGCGCGGCGTGAAGGTGCTGTCGCTGTTCTTCGTCGATTCGGTCGAGCGTTATCGCCGCTACGACGAGAACGGCATGCCCGTGAAGGGCGATTACGCGCTGATCTTCGAAGAGGAATATGCGCGTGCGGCGCGCGTGCCGGCCTACCGTGCGCTGTTCGACGGCGTCGACGTGGCGCAGGAAGTCGGGCGCGCGCACAACGGCTACTTCTCGATCGACCGCAAGGGCGGCTGGACCGACACGAGCGAAAGCAGCGCGGCGGCCCGCGAGAACGCCGAACGCGCGTACGGCCTGATCATGCGCGAGAAGGAAGCGCTGCTGTCGTTCGACACGCCGCTGAAGTTCATCTTCTCGCACTCGGCGCTGAAGGAAGGCTGGGACAACCCGAACGTGTTCCAGATCTGCACGCTGCGCGACATCCAGACCGAACGCGAGCGCCGCCAGACGCTCGGCCGCGGGTTGCGCCTCGCCGTCGACCAGGACGGCGAACGCGTGCGCGACCCGGGCGTGAACACGCTCACCGTGATCGCGACCGAGCGCTACGAGTCGTTCGCGGAGAACCTGCAGAAGGAAATCGAGGCCGATACGGGCATTCGTTTCGGGATCGTCGAGGAACACCAGTTCGCAGCGCTGCCCGTACAGGAAGGCGACGCGCCCGCGCATGCGCTCGGCATCGAGCTGTCGCGCGTGCTGTGGAATCATCTGCACGAGCAGGGTTACGTCGATGCGCAGGGCAAGGTGCTCGACCGGCTGAAGGATGCGCTGCGCCAGAGCGCGCTGGTGCTGCCCGAGGCGTTCGAGATGCTGCGCGCGCCGATCGTCGCGACGCTGCGCAAGCTGTCGGGCCGTTTTGCCGTGCGCAACGCTGACGAGCGCCGTGCGATCGCGCTGCGGCGCGATGCGTCGGGCAAGGCCGTCGTGTTCGGCGAGGATTTCCGCGCGTTGTGGGACCGCATCCGTCATCGCACCGTGTACCGCGTCGAGTTCGACAACGCGAAGCTCGTGCGCGACTGCGCGGCCGTGCTGCACGATGCGCCGGACATCGCGCGCGCACGGCTGCAGTGGCGCAAGGCCGAGATCGATATCGGCAAGGCCGGCATCGAGGCGATCGAGGTGGCCGGCGCCGGCACGGTGCTGCTCGACGAAGGCGAGCTGCCGCTGCCCGACCTGCTCACCGAGCTGCAGGACCGCACGCAGCTCACGCGCCGTTCGCTTGCGACGATCCTGGCCGACAGCGGCCGGCTCGACGATTTTCGCGTGAATCCGCAGCAGTTCATCGCGGTCGCGGCCGATGCGATCAACCGCTGCAAGCGGCTCGCGCTCGTCGCGGGCATCGCGTATCGCAAGCTCGGCGAGCGCCATGTGCATGCGCTCGAATCGTTCGAAAGCGAGGCGCTGACGGGTTACCTGCGCAACCTGCGGCCCGACGCGCGGAAGTCGATCCACGAAGCGGTCGTGTGCGAGACGGACGCGGAGCGCGCGTTCGCCGATGCGCTCGAGGCGCACGACGGCGTGAAGCTGTACGCGAAGCTGCCCGCGTGGTTCCGCGTGCAGACACCGCTCGGCAGCTATCACCCCGACTGGGCCGTGCTCGCGGAGCAGGACGGCGGCGAGCGGCTGTACTTCGTCGTCGATACGCCGAATACCGACGGCCATGTGCCGAGCGAGCACGAGCGTGCGAAGCTCGCGTGCGGCGAAGCGCATTTCCGTGCACTGGTGGACGGCGACGGCGCGGCGCGCTTCGTGCGCGTCAGGCAGGCCGATGCGTTGTTCGAACCTGCGGTGCCGCTGGCAGGCGCCGGGCGGTGATACGAAGGGCGGCGATGAGCCGCCCTTTTTTCTGCGTTGGTGAGCGTGCCGGACACGCTCGCGGCGCCTTCTTCACGCGCCGGTTTCTCTTCCGTCATCCGCGTGAAGGCGATCCCTATTCCTGCATGAGTACGACGCGGTTACGGCTGGTTGCAAATCGGGCCGGCACGACGTTTCCGCGCGACGGCGGCAATGCGTTGCCTCGATTAACGATGCGCGCGGTGCGCATTCGTCGGATCGATCCGGGTGTTGCATGAACGGGGAGCGAAGCAGGCGGCGGCGGCGCGTTGGCGCCGCCCCCGTGATGAAGTGCTTACTGCGTGGGCTGCATGCCCTGCGCGGCGGCCTTGTGCTGCGCGGCCTGCTCCTGCGCCTGCTTCTTCGCCATGTGGTGACCGACGATACAGCCGCCGACCGCACCGACGACCGCGTGGTGCCCCGCGTAGTGGCCGGCGACCCCGCCGACCACCGCACCCTTCATGCAGCCCGCCGCATGCGCGCTGCCGATCGTTGCGAGCGCGACGACAGTGGCGGCGGCGCACAGCCTGATGTGACGAATGGGCATCATGTTGTCACTCTCCTCTCGTGGTGATCAGCCGGGCCGCTCAGTCCCAGCGGCCGCCGCGCCAGCCGCCGCGGTCGCGCCACTCGTGCTCGCGCCATTCACGACGGCGCCACTCGTGTTCGCGCCATTCGCGCCGACGCCAGCCATCGTCACGCCAGCCGTCATCGCGGTAGCCGACCGGCGCGTACATGACAGGCGGCGGCGGCGCGACGTAGACCGGTGCGGGCGCCGCGTAGACGCCCGGCACGCCGATGCCGACCGACAGGTCGACGTGGGCCGACGCGACGCCCGAAGCTGCCAGCGCCGCTACACCGAGAACTGCACCGAGAATAAGTTTCTTGCTCATCTCGCGACTCCCTGCACGTGTCGTGCGTCATGTGAATACGGTTCGGAGTCTAGGCACCGGACACAGACACAGGTGAAACGGGTATGCGAGACCAGTAACGGACGTTTACGGATGCCCGCAAAGCCTTGCGGGGCAAGGGAGAGGCCGTGCTCGAAACACCGTTGCGGCGATGCATCGGGCCGGTAAAAAAGGCGTTTCGGCACGAAACCGGGCGATTCGATCGCGCTCGCCGGCGTGCGCGGGAAGCGAACCGCTCGCGCGGTGCGAGCGGTTCGCAACAGCGGGCGTTACGCGCGGATATCGTCGACGCTGCGCAGCCAGTGCACGCTGAACAGGTTGTCCGCGTCGGTCCACACGGTATCGGGCTCGAATCCCGCGCGGCGCGCGATCGCATGGAAGCCGTCGATCGTGAACTTGTGCGAGTTCTCCGTGTGGATGCGCTCGCCGGCTTCGAAGCGGAACGCGTGGCCGCGCACGTGCACCGTCTGCGCGACATCGCTGACGAGATGCATCTCGATGCGCTGCCGCTCGCTGTCGTAGAACGCGTAATGCGAGAACGCGTCGACGTCGAAATCCGCGCCGAGCTCCGCGTTCGCGCGCACCAGCAGGTTCAGGTTGAACCGCGCGGTCACGCCCTGTGCATCGTTGTACGCGTCGTGCAGCGTGCGCGCGTCCTTCACGAGGTCGGCACCGACCAGCAGGCCGCCGCCGCGCAGCAGCCGTGCGGCATCGCGCAGGAATGCGTCGGCCTCTTCCCGCGAGAAATTGCCGATCGTCGAGCCGGGAAAGAAACCGATGCGCCGCGCCGGTGTCGCGGTCAGCGCGGCCAGTTGCTCGGCCTTCGTGTAGTCGGCCGCGAGCGGCGCGACGTCGAGCCACGGATAGGCCGAACGCAGTCGCGCGGCCGCGCCGTGCAGGTAGTCGGCCGAGATGTCGACCGGCACGTAGCGCGCCGGCGCGTTCGCATAGTTGCCCGCGAACGCGTCGAGCAGCACGCGGATCTTCTCGAGCGAGCCGGCGCCGAATTCGACGAGTTCCGCATGCGGGCCGACGCGCCGCACGATCTCGGCCGCGCGGTCGCGCAGGATGCCGAGCTCGGTGCGGGTCGGGTAATACTCGGGCAGCTCGCAAATGCGATCGAACAGCGCGGAGCCGGCCGCATCGTAGAAGTATTTCGGCGGAATGCTGCGCGGCGTGCGCGACAGTCCGTCGATCAGGTCGCGCTCGAACGCGCTCGGCCGCGAATCGCGGGCGGGTTGCTGGCCACCGCTCGTGGCCGTCTGGTCAGACGTCTCGCGCAAGTCGCACTCCCGTGAATTGCCAGCGTGCCGCCGGCGGAAAGAAATTGCGGTACGTCGGCCGTTCGTGCCCCGGCGGCGTCGCGATGCTGCTGCCGCGCAGGACCTGCTGGCCGACCATGAACTTGCCGTTGTATTCGGCGGCGACACCCGCGAGCGGCCGAAAGCCCGGGTACGGCTCGTACGACGAGCGCGTCCATTGCCACACGTGCCCGAGCATCTGCCGGATGCCTTCGGAGGGGAACGCTGCTTCCCATTCGAATTCAGTCGGCAGGCGGGCGCCGGCCCATTCCGCGTACGCAGCCGCTTCATAGAAGCTCACGTGGCACACCGGTGCGTCGGGCGCGAGCGGTTCGATGCCGTGCAGGCCGAACGTGCGACGTACGCGCGTGGCGGCCGCATCGTCGTCGTCGGGCATCCAGTACGCGGGCCCTTGCCACCCTTCCCGCTGCACCGTGGCCCAGCCGTCGGACAGCCAGAACTCGGGGCGGATGTAACCGCCGTCGGCGACGAACGCCGCGAACTCCGCGTTCGTCACGAGGCGGTTCGCGATCTCGTACGGCCGCACGAGCGCCGTATGACGCGGCCGTTCGTTGTCGAACGAGAACGCATCGCCGTCGTGGCCGATCTCGACGAGCCCGCCCGGCTGGTGAAGCCAGTGCAGCGCGCCCGCATCGCCCGCGGCCATCGCGTCCGCGTCCGTCCCGTTGCGCGGCCGGAACGCCGGCTTCAGCGGGTTGCACGAGAACGCGTGCAGCATGTCGGTGACGATCAGTTCCTGGTGCTGCTGCTCGTGATGCAGGCCGAGCACGATCTCGGGCGCGATCGTATCGAGCAGCGCCGCATCGGCACCGGCCAGCGCGCGCAGCATCGCGTCGTCGACGTATTGCCGGTACGCATGCACCTCGTCGAGCGACGGACGCGTGAGCAGCCCGCGCTGCGGCCGCGGATGGCGCGGGCCGAGCGCTTCGTAATAGGAATTGAAGAGGAACTGGAATGCGTCGTCGAACGGCGCGTAGCCGGGCACGCGGCGCATCAGCACGACGGTTTCGAAGAACCAGGTCGTATGCGCGAGATGCCATTTCGTCGGACTCGCGTCGGGCATCGACTGCACGGCCTGGTCTTCGGCGGACAACGTCGCGGTCAACGCGACGCTATGGGTGCGCACGTCCTGGTAACGGCGCTGAAGCTTTGATGCAAGGAGGCTCATCGGTTTACCGTCCACGTCGCGATTCGCTGCGTTGCGTTGCCGGAAAAGGGAAAGCCTTGCGCGTGATGCGCGCGGCTGACGTGCGACCTGCTGCTGCGTCGACGGGCAGCCGGCGCGCGCGCCGGGCCGCGAATGCGGCGTCACTTCATCTGCCCGTGCAGAACAGTATGGTCCAGAAATGTGAATGCTGCGAATCGGGATGCCGGTGAAACGCGAACGAAAGAAAAATGAAAGTGTTGGCCGCGCGCGTGTCGCACGCGTGACACGCCGGGCAGGCCTGCCGGTTCGGGCGTGAACGCCGTGCACGACGCGCTGGGGCGCGCAGGCGGGCTGCTGACACCCCATGACATCCGCGCGGCGATCGTGAGTGCATGCGCCGGGATGCCTGGATTTGTCTGACGAACGTATGCGTGCGCCGCGACCGGCACGGCGATGAACCGCCCCGCCCTTCGTCCGGGTCCGCGGCCAAACGCGCTTCGAAAAAATTTTCAGCCGATGTCACACACGCGGGGGGCTCGCTCGTCATGTCACCGGAACCCACACGAAAGGAGAAGGACCATGACTGCGAAACTCAATCCGTTTGCCGCCGCACCCGCACTGATGAAGAACTGGATGACCGTGTCGGTCGCCGCTGCCGGGAGCCTCGAGCCGACGCTGATCGAGCTCGTCAAGATCCGCGCATCGCAGATCAACGCGTGCGCGAACTGCATTAACATGCACACGGCCGAGGCCCGCGAGCAAGGCGAGACCGAGCAGCGCATCTATCTGCTCGCCGCGTGGCGCGAAGCGCCCTGCTACACCGACCGCGAACGCGCGGCCCTCGGCTGGACCGATGCGCTCACGCGGCTGTCGGAGGGCCACGCCGCACACGAGGCAGCCTACGCGGCGCTGAACGACCACTTCAGCCAGGAGGAACAGGTGAAGCTCACGCTGATGATCAACGTGATCAACGGCTGGAACCGGCTCGCCGTCGGCTTCGGGCTGTGGATCGACCCGGCCGACGCGAAGGCCGACGCCGCGAAGATGGTGGCCTGATGCCGCCTCTCGACCCGGCCAGGGGCAGCGCCGAAGAACGGGCCGACGCGGCGGCGAGCTTCGACCCGCTGCGTCGCACGCTGATCCGCGTCGCGTACCGGATGCTCGGCTCCGTCGCGGATGCCGAGGACATGGTGCAGGACGCGTTCATCCGCTGGATGGACGTCGACCGTACCGAGGTGCGCGTGCCCGAGGCGTTCCTGCGCCGCATGGTGATGCGCATGTGCCTCGACCAGCTGAAGTCCGCGCCGCACCAGCGCGAGACCTATATCGGCCCGTGGCTGCCCGAGCCGGTGGTCGACGAAGACGAACAGGAAGACGTCACGCTGCCGCTGCTGCTCGCGCTCGAACGGCTCTCGCCGCTCGAACGCGCGGCGTTCCTGCTGCACGACGTGTTCGGCCTCGAGTTCGACGAAGTGGCCACGACGATCCAGCGCGACCCGGCCGCGTGTCGGCAGCTCGCCGCACGGGCCCGCACGCATGTGCGCGAGGCGCGGCCGCGCTTCCATGTCGAGAAACAGCGCGGGATCGAATTGGCGGAAGCGTTTTTTGCCGCGTCACGCAGCGGCGACATGCGCACGCTCGGCGCGATGCTCGCCGAGGACGTGAGCCTGCATTCGGACGGTGGCGGCAAGCGCTCGGCGGCGGGCAAGCCGGTGTTCGGCTTCGAACGCGTGATGAAGGTGCACGAGTATCTGGCCGAGCTGTTTGCGACACATGCATCGAAGCTCGTGCGTGCCGGGTTCATCAACGGGCTGCCGGGTTTCGTCACGCTGGAATCCGATGGCGAGCTGCAGACCACGGCGCTCGAGATCGAGGACGGCAAGATCGTCGCGATCTATGTCGTGCGCAATCCTGACAAGTTGAAGCATCTGCACTGAGGGTGGCGGAGTCGCGCATCGGGTGCCGTGGACATCCACGGCCGCGATGCGCGCTGTTCACCGTCCTGCCGCCCTGCTTTACCGGCCGCCGGTTCGTGCTCGTGCAATCAATACGTGCCGACCACGAGGTTGCGGATCACGATCATCAGGAAGCCGAGCAACGGCGTCGCGATCGCGAAACCGGTCGCCGCGAGCCAGTTCGTGCCGCCCTGCGCTTCCAGCAACGCGAGAAACGATTCGCGCGACGCCGCATTCGGGCGCAGCTTGTCGATCCGGCGCTCGACGTGCGCCTTGTAGAGGCCGTTCCCGTACCAGCCGAGCGACACCGCGATCCCGATCGTGACCGGGTCGAGCGTGCTCGATTCGAAGTATTTCGGGAAGAACAGCAGCTCGACCAGCGTGATCGCGAGCGACGCGCCAAGGACGGCCGCCGCTTGCCAGTACATGCATCGATATGCCATCCAGACCGGGCCCAGGAAACAGGCTGCCCAGTTCCACGACTGCCGGTTCTTGCGCGACGCGGCGATCGTCCATTTCCGCTCGAACCAGGCAGCCTTCTTGCCGACATAAGCGGCGATTTCGTCGTTGCTCGCGGACGATGCGGCGGTCGTGACGTCGGACATGGTCGGGTGCTCTCAGTCGCGCGGGTCGCGCGTTGTTGTTTTGATGTGGTCGGATGCGGTGAAAGTCGAACGGCGCAGCCGCTTCGGTCGCACACGATTCTACCTGCCGTGCAGCGCAGGTCGCAGCGTCACGGGCCAGGATGTCGGTGGAGATGCGATGCCGTGGATCGCGCAACGCATCGGGGCGACATGCGTCGTTTCGCGTTGTTTCGGCCGGAAAAAGAAAAACGCCACGCGAGGTTGCCGCGTGGCGTTTGTATGTTTGGCGAGCCGCGTTGCCTGTAGGCAATTTGCGCTGCCGGACCCCTTCATTTTGTTCGTTGGTAGGCTCGATTGGATTCGAACCAACGACCCCCACCATGTCAAGGTGGTGCTCTAACCAACTGAGCTACGAGCCTAAGAAGCCGCGAATTATAGAGAGGGTTTTTGAGGAGCACAAGCCCCTTCGTGAAAATTTTTTGAATCGCGGTGCGAAGGGCCCGACGATCGATGTTGCCTCGCGATGCCGGGAGCGTTGGCTTCACCGCTTCGAATCACAGCAAAACGCGTCGATGTGCTGTGAGGTTATCCACATTCCCCTCTGGATAACCGTCCGGCAAGCCTCTGGATTCACAGTGGAACGATTGAGGATATGTCGGCGAGTCTGTGAATCGACGAAAAGTTGTTCTGTGCTGCGCGGAGCTGTTCACGTGCGACACCCATGGTTATGCATCTCGCTTCGTGCTGAAAATTCAGTGTGTTACGGAGGTTATCCACTGTGAGGCACAGCGCTTGTTAACTATCACTACGTATATATACGAACCCTGTTAACACCTTTGGATAAGCACAGTCCGTCGACTGTGATCCGCCCGGGATATGCACTGCGTGCGGCGAACAGAAGAACGAATCGGGAAGCTGTGAAGCGCGCGGGTGATGGGCGGACCCTTATGTCTGTAGAATCGCCGGCATCCAGGATGCAAAGGCCCGTCGAACAGGCTCACGACACATGACCGATTCTTCGTTGCCCAGGCTCGACACGCTCGATATCGACACAGTCGTGCATCGAATGCAGCAACATCCGGGCGACATCGTGTTCGAGCAACGCGTGTCGATCCCGGAAGCCGACGTCCTGTGCTGCCGCTACAAAGGCGAGCGATTCAACGTGAAGTTCGATCTCGGCTACGGGGTATTTGTCGATCGCGTCGGAAAGCTGTCTCGCCAAGACATCGAAGACATCATCAGATGGCTCGCAACGATGTGAACCGGATGACGGGAGGCACAGGCACATGATCGATTCCTTGACTACGCTGCAGCGCTGGTACGAATCGTGTTGCGATGGCGTCTGGGAACACGCGCACGGCATCGAGGTCGTCACGCTGGACAATCCGGGATGGAAGGTGAAGCTCGACGGCGCAACGTCTGGCAAGGTGATCGATCTGTCGATCGAGCGCAACGAGTCGGACTGGATATCCGTGCGTGCGACCAGCGCTGAATTCGCCGGCTACGGCGGCCCGGGCAATTTGCCGGAGCTCCTCTTGCTCGCGGTCGAGTGGATTGACTGGCGCGCGACGAACGACGAAGGACGAAGCGATCGATGAAGGCACCTGTCGACGAAATGCTGGTGACGGAGATTGCCGGCCGTGTTGCGGTTGTCGTGACCGAGGTGGTCGCCGTCGCCGATGGGCTGGCACGATTGGGCTTCGCTCGGCAATCCGGTCGCGGGAATGTGCGATCGCTCGATGTCTTTCATGGCGCGACGAAACCGAAGAAAGAACAGGGCGACGCAAGCGGCGCTCGCAACTGGAGTGAGTAATGGGACCGATCGTTTGCCATCGACACGGACGCGCTTCCACGGCGACAACATCGAAGGGTGTGGACGCACGCATCAGGTTGCGCGGGCAGTGTGTGCCCGGTGAACTCGTGAAGGTCTCGCTCGACCGGCCGAGATACAGCCGGGAGATGTGGATGTTGCGCGCCGAGCTCGACGAGCACGAGGTCGATGCGATCTTCGTCGACCAGGTCGCGCACGTGAAGGCATTTCCGAAGATCGCGGCATTGGAGCGCTTGCGCGCGTATGTCTGTCTGGCGTGTCTGGACGAACTGCTCGTGCGTTCCGGCGAGGTGCCTCATCAACCGACGACGAAAGAGCAGGCGTTCGATACGTCCGTCGTCGCGGCGAATGCAAAGTGGCCGAGCGATTTCGCGCGATGCGAACTTCACGGGCTGATCCGGCCGACGCGGTCGTCGCCGGATATCGAAACGGCGATTCTCACGATCGATGTGATCCGTGATTGTCACGTCGTGCGGGTGATCGATGCCCGTGTGAAGCACGAGCCCAAGTATTGGTTCGACGAAGCGTTTTTGCGCAAGGTGCTCGGGCCGGATATCGACATCGTCGATTCGACGTTCCGGATCGACGATCCGGCCATGTTCGTGCGGCTGCGGGACGCCGGTGAGTATGTGTGTCCGGTGTGCCTGCGGGAGGTGTTGAAACGCAGCGGCCTGGGCGATGACGCTGCGCCAGCGTGAACGCAAAGGAGAGGGCATGACGGGCAGGCAACCGGCGCCGTTTGCGATCGAGCACGACGACATGACGGACGACGCTACCCGGCGCAAGATTTTCTGGCTGCTGCAACGCCTGACGAGCCTGTCGCTCTGGACGCGCAAGCGCGAGGCATTCGAGCGCTTTGCGAACGCGTACGAGCATGCAGTGAACACGTGGCCCGATGGTGATCCGGAGGCCATCCAGCGCACCCACTTTCCGATCATCGCCGACATTCTCGCGACTTATGATCGAGGGCTGACCGAGCTGGCCCGAGGGAACCGGATTGGCTGGCGGAGCGGTGGCCCGTTCAAGCACGTGTACCGGCAATACCATCTTCTGGACGCGTATTTCTACCCGAATCCCGATTACTGGGATCGCGGTGGGCAGGTTGCCCCATACCCGCCGAAGATCGACGCGCTGGCCCGGCTGCTGCACGCATCGGAATACCAGATGGAGTCTGCGCCGTTCGATTCGGACGATCGATTCGGCAACCTCGCGCGTCTGCGCTCGGCAAGACAGCTGTTGTCCCCGGATGCCCATGAGCGCAACTTCCACACGCTTCCGTATCCGGTGTTTCCGGAGGAACTGCCCGCGGTTCCAGAAGCGGTGGGCCCGATCATCTGGACCAGCCGGAAAGTGCCTTGCGACGGCATCTGGGAGCCTGTCGTCGTCAAGTGGTCGAGGCGGCCGGGCCTCGTGCCGATCGTCATGCCCGGCTTGCGTAATGGAGGTTGCTTCAATTATTTCGTTCGGGGCACGCGTGCGCCGAACATCACGGACGATTTCCCGGGATTGTTCATCCCGACGTGCTGGCGATTGCTGTGGGAAGACCGGCGTTACGTGAACGGCGTCATTCCCGACGAATCGCAGTATTTCCTCGAGCCGCGGCAAGCGCCGCAGACGAGCCCGAACCCGTGATATCCGGAGAACACCATGAGCAAGCTGAATTTCGGCGAAGTCGATCGATGTTCCGTCCGGCTCAATACCGCGATGCTGCTCGGTCTGAAAGCCGCCTATGACGACTTCGCGAAGACCGGGCAGGATTTGCACAACTTCGAGATCTGGATCACGGACGAAAGTGCCGCGACGGTCGATCCGAAACCGGACGACCACGTCATCGGCGTGACGTTTCTGGCGAAGATGCCTCCCGGCATGCGCGGGCTCGGCAATGCAAGCCCGCTCGGGACGTCGATGAAATATGTCATCTCCCCGGAGACAGGCGAGATTCTCAAGGTTTATCTGACCAAGTGACCTGGGCGGCGGTGAGGGTGGTCAGCCTTCGTATGTGGGTAACTGCGGCGCAAACGACGTGAAACGCTGTGCGAGCAACAGGTGAGCATGCGCTCGGATCGCAAGCGGGGGGCTGATCCCGACGAATTCTGACCGTGACGAGCCGATCCGGATACGTGAGCCCGCGACTGAGCGCAGAAATGCCGGCTCCACGATGCGAGCGCGGGGGAATGTGCATCACGTTCGTGCGCTTGCCGACGTGCCGCATGTGGACAACCCGCACGCCCAGCCAGTCGAATCGCTGTGCCTCGGACAGGTGAGCGCCATGCACTCGACCATGTGAAACAGCCCGAATGCCTTGCTGGACAGGGATTGTCCGGAATGGAGCAGGTGATGGGGAGAATGTTCGCGCGATCCGCCGTGACTGAGTGCCGTGTGGATATCGAGCAGCCAGGACACTCGAAATCCTGTGCATTCAGCGGGTGAGGGTACGCGAATGCGGTGAGGATGTTTGCGTCACCTCTCGGGTTGTGGATATCACGCTTCCACGCAACTCGAAACACTGTGCAGACCCAAGGTGAGCGAACCTAACGATATCAGCATGTAGCGTCACCACGATCAAGCTGACTGGCCTCCACGATTCCCGGTGCGGTTCGGACACCGACTCGACTGGCGTCGCGAGAGAAGGCGGCATATACCAGGACAAAGTCGCACGGCGAGGACGATCGTTCGCTATGCTGCCGGTGACAACGCACCTATCCATCGGATACACATGAGCGCAACTGCAACTGCACGGATCATTCTCAAAGCCATGCTGAGCATTCCCATTGCTTTTGGGCTCGCCTATCCCCTTGTCCATCCTTCAGAAGAAGGTGGCGTTCTCGGCGAAATGGAGAGGCTTGGGACAATCGGCGGCATCGTCGTCATCACGGTTTTCCTGGCTCTGGTCTATGCGTACGCGAGCGACCTGAGGACTACCCTGAAATCGGTCAACCAAGGATCGCGTGCGGCCGAACCCAACAGCGTCTGGCTCATGTTCCTCTTGCCGTACAACTTCATCGAGGACTTCTTCATTATTTCCAACGTTGCGAAGTCCCTGGAAGCGGAGTCTCGTATCAATCCGGCGCTGTCGGGTCTGCGCTCGTTCGGCCGGATCAGTGGCATCGGGTGGTGTCTTGCGCAGGTTGTTTCGTTGATACCCGATACCCTTGGCTCCATCGCCGGTGGCGTTGCAGTTTTCCTCTGGGTTTGGCACTGGGTGTTCGTGCGTCGAGCGAACAAGATGCTTGCCGGCAGCCAGGTCTCGGTGGCGACTCTACCTGGACGGACAGGATCGTAGCCATCCTTGGAAGCCGGATCGCTTACCCGTGATCGATGTGGACATCCTGTTCCGCAGCGACTCGAAACCCTGTGATTCCAAAGGTGAGGGCACCGGAGCGGCTTCGATGTGCATAACAGCCAGGGAAAGTCAGTCGAAACACTGTGCAAGCGAGTGGTGAGCGTGCGCCCGTTCAAGCCCGCCGGGCCGCGCCACAAAAGGCGCTGGCGGCCACCCCCGACCGCCGACCGGGCGCGCATCGCACCACTCAAGTCTGCTGATCGAGCGCCTGCGCGACCGCTTTCTCCGCGAGACTCCCGGCCGGCCCGACCACCGCATAGTTGAGCCCGTTCACCGACCCGTACCGCGCGAGCAACGCGCCATCCACACGTTGCCCGGCCGGCAGCAGACGATGTTTCGATTCCGCCGGCCGCAGATAGAAGCTGAGCGTCCGCCCGGCCTCGTCCTCGTAGAGCACCATCGCAGCAGTAGCTCCGCTGTCGGTCGTGAACAGCCGTCCGCCGACCGGCCTGAACCCCGCCGCGCTCAGATCCGGCAGCCTTGCCGATGCCCCCACTCGCCGGGTGAGCCACCCCTGCAAATCTCCCGCACCCGTCGGCCGGTAATCGACCTTGGCCGTCTGATCGACCACCATCATCCGGTAGGCCTCGACCGCATCGCTCATCGGCGCGATGGGCGGCGCCGCGTTCCATCCACGCGCCTGCCATCCGCCGAATGTCCCCAGCCCGACGCAGAACACGAACGAAGCCGCGATCGCGAACCGCATCCGCGTGCGCTCCGCCTGCCTGCCGCGAATGGCGGCAGGATCCAGCGCAAGGTTATCCGCCGGCATCCGCACGCTTTCCAGCGCGGCCCGCAACCGCTGCGCATCCTGCTGCCATTGCTTCACCTGTTCCGCGCGCTCCGGATGCAGCGCGAGATAACGCTCGACCGCGGCGCGCGCATCGTCGTCGAGCTGGCCGTCGACGTAGGCCTGGAGGTCGTGTTCGTTCGGAGGCGTGTTCATTTCGTCATCAATCGCAAAGAAGGAGCAGGAAGCTCGCCGTCGCTGAGCTGGCGCAGCGCCTGGCGCGCGCGAGAGAGCCGCGACATCACGGTGCCGATCGGCACCTCGAGCAGGTCGGCGACTTCCTGATAGGTGAAGCCCTCGACCGCGACGAGCAGCAGCAGGCTGCGCTGCTCGTCGGAGAGCCGGCCGAACGCTTCGAGCGTCGCGCGCGCCGCGAATTCACGTTCGGCGGACGGCCAGTGCGCTTCGTCGTCGTCGCGGATGCGCCCGAGCAGCCACGCGTAGCGCTTCGCGCTGCGTTTGCCGTCGAGAAACTGCCGGTACAGGATCGTGAAGAGCCAGCTGCGCAGCGACGCGTCGTCGCGACGGCTCGTCCAGCGCGACAACGCGCGCTCGAGCGTCGACTGGACGAGATCGTCGGCCGCGTGGACGTCACGCGCGAGCCAGAGCGCGAAGCGTCGCAGCCTGGGGATGAGTTCGCGCAATGCGTCGTCGTCGAGGGCGGTGGAGGGCATGGCCGGGCCGGTTGCCGAATGGGTAGAGATGCCGCGTAAGACGCTGGTGGGCGCCGCTTATTCCACCAGCATAGGAAAAAAATTATCGTGGAATAAAGCGGCGCGGGTGGCGTCCTACGCGGGTTCGACAATGACCTGATGGTCGGGAGCACATTCATGGAGCGATCTTCTTCCTCTTCTTCGCCGCAGCGCGAGCCTGGGCGCGGGTGGTGGCGCTGGGCCGCGATCGGCGGCGCGGTGGCCGGCGTGGCCGTGGCGTTCGGCTACGCGGGCGGCTGGCTTGCGCCGGCGCGTCTGACCCCGCACCGGATCGTCGACGCATTGCAGACGGCCGGCGGCGGCATTCACCCGGGCTTCCGGCGCAATCACGCGAAGGGCGTGTGCGTGACCGGTTACTTCGAAGGCAACGGCGCCGCGAGCGCGTATTCGGTCGCGCCGTTCTTCAAGGCGGTGCGCACGCCGGTGGTCGGGCGCTTCGCGTTGCCGGGCGGGAACCCGTACGCGCCCGACAGCAGCGTGCCGATCCGCAGCCTCGCGCTGAAGCTCACCGCGCCCGATGGCGAGCAATGGCGAACCGGGATGAACGCGATGCCCGTGTTTCCGGTGGCGACGCCGCAGGCGTTCTACGCGCAATTGATGGCGACCCGGCCCGATCCGAAGACGGGCAAGCCCGACCCGGCGAAGGTAAAGGCGTTTTTCGGCGCGCACCCGGAGGCGGGTGCGTTCCTGCAATGGGTGAAGGGTGCGAAGCCGAGCGCGAGCTACGTCACCGAAAGCTATTACGGATTGAACGCGTTCTACTTCGTCGACGCGGCCGGCAAGCGCCAGGCGGTGCGGTGGCGCGTCGTGCCGGAGCAGACGGCCGGCGCCGGCGACGTCGCGACGGCGGCGGACCCGAACGTGTTGCAGCAGGACGTGACGCAGCGCATCGCGGCGGGTGCGCAGAAGTGGAAGCTGCTGGTCACGTTGGCGGAGCCCGGCGATCCGGTGGACGACGCCACGAAGGTCTGGCCCGCGCAGCGCACGACGATCGACGCGGGCACGCTCGTGCTCGACCGCGTGGATGCGCAGGACAGCGGGCCGTGCCGGGATGTGAATTACGACCCGACGGTGCTGCCGCAGGGGATCCAGGTGTCGGGGGATCCGTTGCTGGCGGCGCGCTCGGCTGCCTATGCGGATTCGTATCTGCGCAGGACGAGTGAAGAGGCCGGCGTGGCGGGCGTGGCCAGGTTGAGTTCGGAGGGACGGTGATGAAGACTTCTGCGACGTTTGGTTTGCCCGCGAGGGTGCTGCACTGGGTGATGGCCGCGATGATTCTCGCGATGCTGTTCATCGGGGTGGGGATGGTGGCGTCCGTTTCCGGGCGGCACGAGGTTCTGGTGGCGATTCACAAGCCGCTGGGTGTGGCCGTGCTGGTGCTGGTGTGCGTGCGGATCGTGGTGCGGGTGTTGTCGAAGCCGCCGGCGTTACCCGAGGATCTGCCGTGGTGGCAGAAGGTGGCCGCGCACGGATCGCATCTCGTGCTGTATGCGCTGATGGTCGCGATGCCGCTGATCGGGTGGGCGATGCTGTCGGCGGGCGGGTATCCGGTGACGTTGGGCGGCGGCGTGCAGCTGCCGGCGCTGGTGTCGGCTGATCCGGTGACGTTCGCCTGGCTGAGGGTCGCGCATCGTGTGCTGGCGTATCTGTTCTTCTTGACGTTCCTCGCGCACTTTGCGGCGGCGCTGTATCACGGACTGATCCGGCGGGACGGCGTGGTGAGGGCGATGGTCGGGCGGTAACCGACGGGAAGGTCGAGTTCGCGGCGGCGGGGCTGGACACGGGCGACCGGGGCAGCTCTTGCCGTGCCGCTTATATATGGCCACTCGGGCAGGCTCGGCTGCGCCCGGCATAGCATGTCAAAAATATTTCACGAAAGGGGTTGCGGAGACTGGGGCAGGTGCTTAGAATCACGCCTCTTTCGCGCTAACGGAAACGCAGCGCGGGGGAAGAAGGGAAGCGGTGCTGTAGAAGTTGGTTTTAGCAACTCCAGTGCATACGAAATTAAACCGCAGTCGTCACAACGAAGTAGTTAAAAAAGTTGTTGACGAGTTTTAAAAAACGGTTAATAATCTCGCTTCTCTGCTGCTGAAAACGCAGCGCTGCTGAGAAACACGAAGTTCCTCGCAGATTGCTCTTTAAAAATTAACAGCCGATAAGTGTGGGCGCTTGATGAAAGCGAGCTGATCCTCGGA
>NZ_QMFZ01000055.1:0-44009 GCF_003294055.1 Burkholderia reimsis | reverse complement strand
GCGCGAGCGCGTCGGCCACGCGTTCCCGGATCTCGTTCTTCGGCGTGCCTTCCTGCTTCAGGCCGAACGCGACGTTCGATTCGACCGTCATGTGCGGGAACAGCGCGTACGACTGGAACATCATGTTGACCGGGCGGCGATACGGCGGCAGCGACGCGAGATCCTCGCCGTCGACGAAGATCTTGCCGGAGGTGGCCGTCTCGAGCCCGGCGAGCATGCGCAGCAACGTCGACTTGCCGCAGCCCGAGCTGCCGAGCAGTGCGAACAGTTCGTTCTTCGCGATCGTCAGGTTCACGTTGTCGACGGCCGTGCTGTCGCCGAATTTCTTCACGACGTTTTCGATGCGGACGAAGGCGTCGTTTTGGGTACGGGCCGCGGGGGCCGGTTGGGTCTGTCGTGCAGCAGCGGAAGAGGGTATCGATTGCATGGGATTCACCATTCGTTCTTCACGGATTGCAGGCGTGAGCGTCCCCGCGCGAGGCGCGTCATGCGACTCGCGGGCAACGGCTCGTGCCGGATGGAACAGTGCGCGCGGCGCGCGCGGGCGGATGGAGTCCGCGGATCTCAGGCGGGCAGGCGTGAAGCGATACCTGCGCCGCCGGAATGCTTCGCGATCAGTGGCCCGTCTTCAGCTGGGCCCACAGACGGTTCTCGAGGCGCAGGATGTCAGCCGGCATCGGCTTCATCAGCACCATCTTCTTCAGCACGTCTTCGGGCGGGTAGACGGTCGGGTCCTGCGCGACGGCCGGCGTGACGAACTGGTGCGCGGCCTTGTTCGCGGTCGGGTAGAACACCGTGTTGGTGATCGCCGCGTTGACCTTCGGATCGGACACGTAGTTGATCCACTTCAGGGCGGCCTCGGGGTGCGGTGCATCCTTCGGGATCACCATCACGTCGAACCACAGCAGGCCGCCTTCCTTCGGATTCGAGAACTTGATGTCGTACGAGCGCTTCGCTTCGGCCGAGCGGCGATGCGCGATGCCGACGTCGCCCGACCAGCCGAGCACGACGCACACGTCGTTGTTCGCGAGGTCGTTGATGTAGCCGGACGAGTTGAACTGGGTGATGTACGGGCGGACTTTCTTCAGGACTTCGAATGCAGCCTGGTAGTCGCCGGGGTTCTTGCTGTTCGGATCCTTGCCCATGTATTGCAGCGTCGCGGCGAACACGTCGACGGCCTGGTCGAGGAACGACACGCCGCAGCTCTTCAGCTTTTCCATGTTGGCCGGATCGAACACCAGCGCCCAGCTGTCGACCGGCGCCTTGTCGCCGAGTGCCTTCTTCACCGCCTGCGCGTTGTAGCCGATGCCGTCGGTGCCGTAGGCCCAGGGCACGCCGTACTGGTTACCCGGATCGGCATCCGAGATCATCTTCATCAGCAGCGGGTCGAGGTTCGCAAGGTTCGGCAGCTTCGACTTGTCGAGTTTCTGGTACACGCCGGCCTGGATCTGCTTGGCCATGTAGTTCGACGTCGGCACGACGATGTCGTAGCCCGAACTGCCGGCAAGCAGCTTCGCCTGAAGCGTGTCGTCGCTGTCGTAGTTGTCGTACTTGACGTGGATCCCGGTCTGCTTCTGGAAGTTCGGGATCGTGTCCGGTGCGATGTAGTCGGACCAGTTGTAGACGTTCAGATCCTCGGCATGCGCCGACGGGCTGGCGACCGACGTGAACGCGGCCGCGGCGGCAAGGGCGGCAACGGAACAGGCTTGGCGAAGAAAGCAGGCACGCATGGTGGAATTCCCCTGGTTATGGCGGCGTGCGGCGCCCGCCGCACGCCTGTAGGCAAAACCGTTACGAAATACCCAGTTGCTGGGCGGTTGCATCGACTGCTTTTTTCGCCTTCGATACGAGTTCATCGATTTCCTGACGCGAGATCACGAGCGGCGGCGACAGCAGCATCCGGTCGCCGGTCGCACGCATGATCAGGTTGCCGTTGAAGCAGAAGTCGCGGCAGATCGTGCCGACGTCGCCGCCGTTCGCGAAGCGACGGCGTTCGGCCGGCGCCTCGGCGAGCTGAAGGCTCGCCACGAGGCCGTGGCCGTGCACTTCGCCGACGATCGGGTGACGCGCGAAGGTCTCGCGCATCAGCGCCTGGAAGTACGGGCCCGTGTCGTTCTTCACGCGCTCGACGATCCCTTCGTCGCGCAGCAGCTTCAGGTTCGCGACCGCGACGGCTGCCGCGACCGGGTGGCCCGAGTACGTGAGGCCGTGATTGAATTCGCCGTTGTCGATGATCGGCTGTGCCACGCGCTCGTGAATGCCGACGGCCCCCATCGGCACGTAGCCCGACGTGAGGCCCTTGGCCATCGTGATCAGGTCCGGCTCGAAGCCGAAGTGCTGGTGCGCGAACCATTCGCCGGTACGGCCGAAGCCGCCGATCACTTCGTCGGCCACCAGCAGGATGTCGTACTTGCGGCAGATCCGCTGGATTTCCGGCCAGTACGTCGACGGCGGGAAGATCACGCCGCCCGCGCCCTGGAACGGCTCGCCGATGAACGCCGCGACGTTTTCCGCGCCGAGTTCGAGGATCTTCGCCTCGAGCTGCTGCGCGCGGGCCAGGCCGAACGCTTCCGGCGTTTCGCCGGCCGCCGCCTCGCCGAAGAAATACGGCTGGTCGATGTGCACGATGTTCTCGACCTTCGACGGCATCTGCTCGTGCATGTAGCCCATCCCGCCGAGCGTGCCGCCCGCGATCGTCGAGCCGTGGTAACCGTTCTTGCGCGAGATCACGAACTTCTTCTGCGGCTGGCCCTGCACGCGCCAGTACTGGTGCACGAGGCGCAGCACAGTGTCGTTGCCTTCCGAGCCGCTGTTGCAATAGAAGAAGTGGTTGAAACCCTTCGGCGTGACTTCCGCGAGCATCGCGGAGAGTTCGATCACCGGCGGGTGCGTGGTCTTGAAGAAGGTGTTGTAGAACGGCAGTTCCTGGATCTGGCGATACGCGGCGTCGGCGAGTTCCTTGCGGCCGTAGCCGACGTTCACGCACCAGAGGCCGGCCATCCCGTCGATGACCTTGTTGCCGTCCGAGTCCCACAGGTAGACGCCGTCGGCCTTCACGATCACGCGGCTGCCCGCGCGGTTCAGTGCACCCATGTCCGAGAACGGGTGGATGTGGTGCGCGGCGTCGAGCGCGCGGTATTCGGCGGTCGAGCGCGCCTGCGTCGTGCGCGGTGCGGCGGCCGGCGCGGCGGGCTGGATCCAGGCAGATTCGTTGCGGTACGTCATGTTTCCTCCGTGTTTCCGTATTCGGTTGTGTGCACGCTCAGACGTGCAGCAGCAGATGGCGGCGTTCCCACGAGCTGATCACGCGGAAGAACGCTTCGTATTCGGTTTCCTTCAGCGCGAAATACGCCTTCAGGAACTTGTGGCCGAGGATCTCGCCGAGCGGCTCGCACGCGGCCATCAGCGTCAGCCCTTCCTCGAGGTTGCGCGGCAGCTGGTACGGCAGTTCGTAGCCGTCGCTGACGAGCGGCTCGGTCGGTTCCAGGCGCTGCGTCATGCCGAGATAGCCGGCCGCGAGCGTCGCGGCGAGCGCGAGGTACGGGTTGCAGTCGACGCCCGGAATCCGGTTCTCGATGCGGCGCGCCGACGGGCCCGAGTGCGGGATGCGGAAGCCGACCGTGCGGTTGTCGTAGCCCCACTGCACGTTGATCGGCGCGGCCATGAAGCGCGACAGGCGGCGATACGAGTTGATGTACGGCGCGAAGATCGGCATCAGCGCGGGCGTGTACTTCTGCAGCCCCGCGAGATAGTTGTAGAACATCGACGTCGCGCCGCCGGTTTCGGGCGACGTGAACAGGTTCTGGCCCGTTTCCTCGTCGACGATGCTCTGGTGCACGTGCATCGCCGAACCCGGTTCGTCTTCCATCGGCTTGGCCATGAACGTCGCGTACATGTTGTGACGCAGCGCGGCCTCGCGCACCGTGCGCTTGAACAGGAACACCTGGTCGGCCAGCGACAGCGCGTCGCCGTGCATGAAGTTGATCTCCATCTGCGCGGCGCCGACTTCGTGGATCAGCGTGTCGATGTCGAGGTTCTGCGATTCGCAGTACTCGTAGATGTCCTCGAACAGCGGGTCGAACTCGTTGACGGCCTCGATCGAATACGACTGGCGGCCCGTTTCCGGGCGGCCCGTGCGGCCGACCGGCGGACGCAGCGGCAGGTCGGGGTCCTTGTTCATGTCGACCAGGTAGAACTCGAGCTCGGGCGCGACGACGGGCTTCCAGCCCTTCGCCTTGTACAGGTCGAGCACGCGGCGCAGCACGTAGCGCGGCGAGATCTCGACCGGCGAGCCGTCGAAGTGCACGCAGTCGTGGATCACCTGCGCGGTCGGGTCGACGGCCCACGGGATCAGGCGGATCGTCGACGTGTCGGGCACGCACACCATGTCGGGGTCGGTCACGCCGGTCAGCGAACCGTCTTCCGGATATTCGCCGGTAACGGTCTGCACCATCACGGCTTGCGGCAGGCGCATCGATTCGCCGGACGTGAACTTGTTGCGGGGCGTGATCTTGCCGCGCGCGATGCCGGCCATGTCGGGAATGATCGCTTCGATCTCGGTGATCCGGTGCTGCTTCAGGAAATCTTCGATGTCTTGCATGTCTGTTCTCGTTGGTTGGGTCGGCGCGCTCAGGCGAGCGCGGCGGCGGCCGTGGCGCGCGTGCGGGCGGCACGGCGCGCGCGGCAGGCATCGCCGAAGGCGCGGAAGATCGCGCTCGACAGCGGGTCCTGCGCATGCCGCCATTCCGGGTGCCACTGCACGGCGAGGGCGAAAGCCGGTGCATCGACGACGCTCACGGCTTCGATCAAGCCGTCCGGCGCGACGGCTTCGACGGCGAGGCCGGAGCCGAGCTGCGCGATGCCCTGCTTGTGCAGCGAGTTCACGTGCACTTCGTCGCGGCCGCCGGCGAGCGCGTGCAGCTTGCCGCCGGGCGTCAGTCGCACGACGTGCGCGGGGCCGTATTGCGTGTCCATCGGCGCGTCGTCGTCCTCGCGGTGATCGGCGAAGCCCGGCACTTCATGCACGCGCTGGTGCAGCGTGCCGCCGCAGACGACGTTCAGCTCCTGGAAGCCGCGGCAGACTGCGAGCACCGGCACGCCCGCGGCGATCGCCGCGCGCAGCAGCGGCAGCGTCGTCGCGTCGCGGGCCGGGTCGTGCTTCGTGCCGGGTGCGCTCGGCTCGCCGCCGTACAGGTGCGGCTCGACGTTCGAGTAGCTGCCGGTAAACAGCAGGCCGTCGACCGTGTCGAGGATGTCGTCGGTCGACTGGCGCTCGCCGAGCGCGGGCAGCACCATCGCGAGCGCCTGCGCGCCGTCGACGATCGCGGCGACGTATTTGTCGCCGACCGTATGCGACGCGTGTGCGCCGATCTGCGTGTGGTCGGCGGTGATGCCGACGAGTGGTTTCCTTCTTTCCATGACGTCAATCAGTTATCCGGAGGTTTGTTGCGTACGTCTTGCCGGATGTGGCGAAACGCCGGCGTGCAACAGCCCCGCAGCCTGGCGCAAAGCGCAAGGCCGCTGGTGAATGGGCGCAACGGGATGGCGTGGCGATCCGCGCTGCGCGCGACGATCAGGCCGTCGTTCGTTTCATTGCGATACGCGACGCGGCAACGAATGCGCGAACGCGTTCCGTCACCGCATGGACCACGCGGTTGGCGAATCAGCAGACGAAACGAACGACGTAAAGAAAGGAGAGGCGCTACGGCAGCAGCGACGCCACTTCGTCGGTATCGACGGCGACGAATGCGCGTGCGGAAACGGCGTTGTGGCGCCGAACGGAACGACGGGACAGGATGGTGTAGATCGACAGATGCTGCAGGCGAGGACTATGCCAGCCGCAACTGCCATCGGAAGGGGATGCCGCGCTGCGCGAACTTCGCGCCACGCTTCGATCCCACCTCACCAGAGGGCCACGGACTCTCACGATTACACTCGACTGGGTTGTTGAAAGTATTGAACACCCGACCGTTTCTACGCACTGGGCGTTTAAAATAATCAAGGCGCCGGTTACGCGTCATTTACATCGAAGGGCATCAATTTTTGCGTTGCAATAACGCTTTTTGCTGCCGATGAACGCTTGATGACGCGAACCTGAGAGCCAGCATATACGAGCCAAAAACGGCGTCAAATGTTTTTTAACGGTGTTGCATCAGGGCTTTCCCGAGCAGTGCAAACAAAAGATTCGCAAATGGAATAATCGACGGGGTGTTCATTATTTCGAACGCCTTTCAGGGTTTTCCCCGCTGATGTGCGGCATAAAGTGATTAGAATATTCAACGGCTGTCCACTGCGTCGTTTCACTTTGTCACCGCACCTATCGTGTCCGAAACCGAATCGATGTCCACCGAAGTCGCCGAGCGCCTGCGTTTCGTGCGCAACAAGCATGGCCTGTCGCAGCGCGAACTCGCGAAGCGGGCCGGCGTGACCAACGGCACGATCTCGCTGATCGAACAGGGCCGCGTGAGCCCGTCTGTCGGCTCGCTGAAGAAGTTGCTGGAATGCATCCCGATGAGTCTCGCGGAGTTCTTCACGTTCGAACTCGTCGAATCGCGTTCGGTCGTGTCGCGCCGCGACGAGATGCCGAACCTCGGCAACGACACGCTCGCGTTTCATCTGGTCGGCGCGAGCGTGAAGGACCGCAACATGTGCATCCTGCGCGAGATCTACCAGCCGCACGCCGATACGGGGCCCGAGATGCTCGTGCACGCGGGGCACGAGGGCGGTGTCGTCGTGTCGGGCCGGCTCGAGCTGACCGTCGACGGCGCGACGTGGCTGCTCGACCCCGGAGACGGCTATTACTTCGAAAGCCGTTTGCCGCACCGTTTTCGCAATCCCAGCGCGGACCTGATCTGCGAGGTCGTCTCGGCCAATTCGCCGGCGACCTTCTGACCTCCCGACCGCGCATCACCGCATTCGCTGCCGGCCGGCTGCGCGTCACGCGCAGCGGCGCGTCGCATCGCGAATGCCAAAAAACTGAGGCATCCTGATGAACAAGTTGACTTTGGCTGACTGGCAGGACAAGGCGGCGTCGCTCGCGATCGAAGGGCGCGCATTCATCGACGGCGCGTCGCGCGACGCGCACGGCGGCAAGACGTTCGACTGCGTGAGCCCGATCGACGGCCGCGTGCTCGCGAAGGTCGCCGATTGCGGCGAAGCCGACGTGAACGCGGCTGTCGCGGCGGCGCGTCGCGCGTTCGACGCGGGCGTGTGGGCCGGGCTGAACCCGCGTGCGCGCAAGGCCGTGCTGCTGCGCTGGGCCGCGCTGATGCGCGAGCACCTCGACGAGCTGTCGCTGCTCGAGACGCTCGACGCGGGCAAGCCGATCGGCGACACGACGACGGTCGACGTGCCGGGCGCCGCGTATTGCGTCGAATGGTTCGCGGAAGCGATCGACAAGGTGGGCGGCGAGGTCGCGCCGGCCGATCATCATCTCGTCGGCCTCGTCACGCGCGAGCCGGTCGGCGTGGTGGCCGCCGTCGTGCCGTGGAACTTCCCGATCCTGATGGCCGCATGGAAATTCGGCCCCGCGCTCGCGGCCGGCAACAGCGTCGTGCTGAAGCCGTCGGAGAAATCGCCGCTGACCGCGATCCGCGTCGCACAGCTCGCATACGAGGCCGGCATTCCGGCGGGCGTGTTCAACGTCGTACCGGGGGCCGGCGAGCCCGGCAAGCTGCTCGCGCTGCATCGCGACGTCGACTGCATCGCATTCACCGGCTCGACGGCGGTGGGCAAGCTGATCATGCAGTACGCCGCGCAGTCGAACCTGAAGCGCGCGTGGCTCGAACTCGGCGGCAAGTCGCCGAACATCGTGCTGCCCGATTGTCCCGATCTCGACCGCGCGGCGCAGGCGGCCGCCGGCGCGATCTTCTACAACATGGGCGAGATGTGCACGGCCGGCTCGCGGCTGCTCGTGCATCGCGACATCAAGGATGCGTTCATCGAGAAGCTCGTCGCGGCCGCGCGTGCGTACGTGCCCGGCAATCCGCTCGATCCGTCGGTGTCGATGGGCGCGATCGTCGACGGCATCCAGCTCGAACGTGTGCTCGGCTATATCGAGGCCGGGCGCAGCGAGGGCCGGCTCGTCACCGGCGGTGCGCGCGTGAAGGCGGAAACGGGCGGTTTCTACGTGGAGCCGACGGTATTCGAGGTGAAGCCGGATGCGAGGATCGCACGCGAGGAGATCTTCGGGCCCGTGCTGTCGGTGATCGTGTTCGACGACGTCGACGAGGCCGTGCGGATCGCGAACGATACCGAGTACGGGCTGGCCGCGGCCGTGTGGACGTCGAACCTGACGACCGCGCACGACGTGTCGCGCCGGCTGCGTGCGGGCACCGTCTGGGTGAACTGCTATGACGAAGGCGGCGACATGAACTTCCCGTTCGGCGGCTACAAGCAGTCGGGCAACGGCCGCGACAAGTCGCTGCACGCGCTCGAGAAGTACACCGAACTGAAGTCGACGCTGATCCGGCTGCGCTGATGCACTGCGGGGCGCGGGCGCAGCGCCGCATGGCGGTGTGCCCGCGCCCGTGTGCGTTGCGCCCGTGTTGCGCTAAGCGTGGCGTCAAGCGGTGCGCAGCGCGGGGTGGAAGCCGGCGGCTTCGATGATCGACTGCACGCGCTCGGCGCCTTGCGCCGACTCGACCTTGACGATCTTTGCCGCGACGTCGATGTCGAGCTTCGCGGCGGGATCGGCGGCCGTCACCGCGCGCGTGATTGCATTGGCGCAGCCGCCGCAGGTCATGTCCTGGACTTCGAATTCCATCGTGTTCTCCTGAGTTGACGATTGACAAGCATCGACAGCATGAAGCTTGCCACGGTGGGAAGGTCAAGCGTACGCGTGTCGACGAAGATCCGTGTCGCGGCTCCGGTGCGACGACAGTAGTGCGGCGACAGCCTGTTGTAAAGGTGATGTCTGATGAATCGCTTGCGGGCTTTTGCCGTCATTCGGCACTTGTCCCGATTGACGGCGAAGCGTTCCGGGCGAAGCGGGGTGTATGCCTTGCCGGGCAAGGCGTAGCGGCACTCGATGAAGCACGATCACCATGTCGCCAGTAAGGGTACGCGAGTTGGAAATGCGAATCGATCTTAGTATCAGCTCCCTTCGATATTTCAATTCGTTACCCCCATGAACCGTTTTGCTTTCGGCTTTTCGCTGGCGCTGCTGGGCGCATCGGCCACGTCCGCATTCGCGGCCGACGATGTCGTCAACCTGACCCTGAAGGATCACAAGTTTTCGCCGGACGGCGTGACGATCCCGGCCGGCAAGAAGGTGAAGTTCGTCGTGAAGAACCTCGACGCGACGCCCGCCGAATTCGAGAGCGACGATTTCAAGGCGGAGAAGGTCGTGCCTGCCGGCAAGTCGGTGGAGATCCTGGTCGGGCCGCTGAAGGCCGGGACCTACGAGTTCCACGACGAGTATCACGAAGCGCAGTCGAAGACGCACCTGACCGTCAAGTAAGCGGATACGGACATGCTGTCGACTGCCCTGATCGTCTTTCGTGAAGTGCTCGAGGCCGCGCTGGTGGTGTCGATCGTGATGGCCGCGACAAAAGGCGTGCCGCGGCGCGGCTGGTGGGTCGGCGGCGGCCTGGCGGGCGGCGTGATCGGCGCCGGCCTGATCGCGGCGTTCGCCGACGTGATCTCGCAATGGGCATCCGGCATGGGGCAGGAGGTCTTCAACGCGGGCGTGATGTTCGTCGCGACGTTGATGCTCGCATGGCACAGCATCTGGATGAGCCGGCACGGTCGCGAGATGGCGATGCAGATGACAGCGGTCGGGCGTGCCGTCGCGGCCGGCAGCAAGCCGCTGACGGGGCTCGCGATCGTGGTCGGCGTCGCGGTGCTGCGCGAAGGCTCCGAGGCCGTGCTGTTCCTGTACGGCATCGCGGCGGGCGATCCGGGACAGACGCCGCAGATGATCGTCGGCGGGCTGCTCGGCGTGCTCGGCGGCGCCGGGCTCGGCTACGGGATGTATGCGGGCCTGCTGCAGATTCCGCTGAAGCGCCTGTTCTCCGTCACCAACTGGCTGATCGTGCTGCTCGCGGCGGGGATGGCCAGCCAGTGCGTCGGCTTCCTGCTCGCGGCAGGCCTCGTGCCGTCGTGGGGCGATGCGGTCTGGGATACGTCGTGGCTGCTCAAGGAATCGAGCATCGTCGGCAAGGCGCTGCATACGCTGATCGGCTATACCGCGCGCCCGGCGGGCATCCAGATCGTCGCGTACCTCGCGACGCTGGCCGCGATTGTCGGGCTGGCACGGTTCGTCGGCCGGCCGCAGGCGGCGGTGCGACCGCCACGGGCCGCGGCTTGAGTTGCCCTGGTTCGAATGACAAAGGGGCGTCCATGACGCCCCTTTTTTCATTGTCGGCTCGCGGCCGACTCGTGCCCGGCGTCGACCACGGCGCGCAGGTTGCGCGCGCTCAGCGGTGGCTGTCGATCCAGGCGCGGGCCCATTCGAGCCCCGCTTCGCGCGCGTCGTCCTCGGTGTCGAACACGCCGAGCACGCCCGACGCCTCCACCAGCTTGTTGTTCTGCGTGATCGTGCCGCTCGCCGCGAAGCGCTCGGGCTGCAGGATCTCGTCCTGCTGCAGGATCGCGTGGCCCCAGATCTGGTAGCCGTGGTAGGTTTGCGCTTCCATTATCGAGTCACCTCCGCGGAGCGGTTGTGCGTGCCGACGCGCAGCACGTTGCCGTCCGGTGTGTATTGCCGCGGGATGTCGGAGTAATTCAGCGCGTGCTGCGCATCGGGCGCAGCCGGCTGCATGACCGTCAGGCGTCCCGGTGCGGGCTGCGCGACGGGGCGCGGTGCGGCCGGCGTCTCGGCCGCGGTGGCGGGCGGACGATGCGAGCCGGCTTTCACCGCCTGCGCGACACGGCGCTTGTGCGGTTTCACCGCGGCTTTCGGTGTGGCATTCGCGTGCTTCTCCACGCTCTTGCCGACGCGTGCATCGGCGCCGGTGTGCGCGGCCGGCGTGCGGGCGGCCGGCTGCCGCGCCTCGGGCGGGTTCCAGACTTCGACGTAGTGCTCGGCGGCCCAGCCCGTCGACGCGAACGTCAGCGCGAGCAATCCGCATCCAAAGAGTCTTACTGCCATTGTGTCTCCGTCATATTCGTTGCGGGGCGCGTCGCGGTATCCGGTGCGGGGGCGGCCGTGCAGGGGGATTCGGGGGGCCGGTTCAGGAGAACACCTCGAGCCCGTGTTTCTCGACGATCTGGAGCATCCGTGCGGCGATGCCGCCCGGCCGCTTGTCGCCCTGTTCCCATTGGCGGATCGTCGACGCCGTCGTGTTCAGGTAGAGCGCGAACACGCTCTGGCTGACATTGACGGATTTGCGGATGCGGGCGATGGCTTCCGGATCGAACCGCGGGGCGGCTTCGATGCGGAGATCGTCGTATTCGCGCATCGTCTTCTTGTCGATCAACGCGGCACGACAGAGGCCCGATGCGGCGCCGTGGATCGCCTCCGTTGCGTCGCTCTTGAATCGACTCCTGGCCATTGCAAATCTCCACCCGCTCTTTCAGTGTGACCAGCGTCGCGATATCGGCGCCGGTGCGGCGCCCGACATCCGCGGCGAGCTTGCTGACGGCACGCCGTTCGCGTGCGTCGATGTCGTCCCGGTCGGGTTGGGCGAACAGGAATACGCAAACCCGCACCTGCCCGACCTTGCCCGGCACGATCCCGCGCCGCCGATTACCGGCATGTCGGGCCGATCAGGTCAGCACAGGATTATATGCCACTACGTGGTACATATTTCGACCTGGCCGAATGGCATGCCCGAATGGCCGGCTTCGAGCCGATACAGGGTCGGGACGGCTTCGCGGGGCCGTCCCGGTCGTCCCGCCTTACTCCACCGTCACCGATTTCGCGAGGTTCCGCGGCTTGTCGACGTCGGTGCCGCGCGCGCACGCGGTGTGATACGCGAGCAGCTGCAACGGCACGACGTGCAGGATCGGCGACAGTTGCCCGTAATGCTCCGGCATCCGGATCACGTGCAGGCCGTCGTCGTTGACGATCTGCGTGTCGGCATCGGCGAACACATACAGCTCGCCGCCGCGCGCGCGCACTTCCTGCATGTTCGACTTCAGCTTCTCGAGCAGCGTGTCGTTCGGCGCGACCGTGACGACCGGCATCGCTTCCGTGACGAGCGCGAGCGGCCCGTGCTTCAGTTCGCCGGCCGGATAGGCCTCGGCGTGGATGTACGAGATTTCCTTCAGCTTCAGCGCACCTTCGAGCGCGATCGGGTAGTGCAGCCCGCGGCCGAGGAACAGCGCGTTTTCCTTGCGCGCGAATTCCTCCGACCACGCGATGATCTGCGGCTCCAGTGCCAGCACGCTGTTCAGCGCGGCCGGCAGGTGGCGCAACTGCTTGAGGAACTCGGCTTCCTGCGCGGCATCGACGTGACCGCGCAGCTTGCCGAGCGTCGCCGCGAGCACGAACAGCGCGACGAGCTGCGTCGTGAACGCCTTCGTCGACGCAACACCGATCTCGGTGCCCGCGTGCGTCAGGAACTGCATCTCGGTGAGGCGCACCATCGCGCTCGTCGCGACGTTGCACACGGCGAGCGTGTGCGTGTGGCCGAGCGACTGCGCGTGCTTGAGCGCCGCGAGCGTGTCGGCCGTCTCGCCCGACTGCGAGATCACGAGCACGAGCTGGCGCGGGTTCGGCACCGATTCGCGGTAGCGGTATTCGCTCGCGATCTCGACCTGGGTCGGGATCTTCGCGATCGATTCGAGCCAGTACTTGGCGGTGAGCCCCGAGTAGTAGCTCGTGCCGCATGCGAGGATCAGCAGGCTGTCGATCTCCGCGAACGCGGCGGGCGCGGCGTCGCCGAACAGCGTCGCGTCGAAGGCTTCGGTTTGCGGCACGGTATCGCTGATCGCGCGCGGCTGCTCGAAGATTTCCTTCTGCATGAAGTGGCGATACGGACCCAGCTCGACCGCGCCGCCGTATGCGCTGACCACGCGGATCTCGCGCTGCGCGAGCGCGCCGTCCCGGTCGACGATCTTCACGCCGTCGAGCGACAGCTCGCACACGTCGCCTTCCTCGAGGAACGTGAAGTGGTCGGTGCTGCCCGCGAGCGCGAGCGCGTCGGACGCGAGGAAGTTCTCGCCGTCGCCGTGGCCGACCACGAGCGGCGAACCCTGGCGCGCGCCGACGACGGTGTGCGGCTGGTCCTTGTGGATCACGGCGATCGCGTACGCGCCGTGCAGCTGCTGCACGGCTTCGCGCACCGCGTCGAACAGGTTGCCGCGATACAGGCTGTGCACGAGGTGGGCGATCACTTCGGTGTCGGTTTGCGACACGAATTCGTAGCCCTTCGCGCGCAGCGCTTCGCGCAGCGGCTCGAAGTTCTCGATGATGCCGTTGTGGACGAGCGCGAGCGCGTCCGACGAGAAGATCGGGTGCGCGTTGTGCGTGACGGGCGCGCCGTGCGTGGCCCAGCGCGTGTGCGCGACGCCCGTCGTGCCTTCGAGGTGCGATTCGCGCACCTGCGCGTCGAGATCGGCGACGCGTTCGACGCTGCGCGCGCGCTTCGGCGCATCCGGCTCGAGCACGGCGACGCCGCACGAGTCGTAGCCACGGTATTCGAGGCGCCGCAGACCTTCGATCAGCACCGGAACGATATTACGTTGCGCAACTGCGCCGACAATGCCACACATGAGGATCAGTCCTGTAAGTCGACGCGGGCGCCGCCGGGGCGCCCGCAAAAGGTTCAGCTTTTCTTCTTGACCGGGCGGACGTAGCCGCTCTTCGCGGTCTGGGTCTTCTCGTTCAGCGCGAGCAGGCCGTCGGCCACGTCCTTCCAGATCGTCGTGCCGGCGGCGATCGTCACGCCGCGGCCGACGCGCACGGGCGCGACCAGCTGCGTGTCGGAGCCGACGAACACGTCGTCCTCGATCACGGTGCGGAACTTGTTCGCGCCGTCGTAGTTGCAGGTGATCGTGCCCGCGCCGATGTTCACGCGCGCGCCGATGTCGGCGTCGCCGATGTACGTGAGGTGGTTCGCCTTCGAGCCGTGGCCGATCACCGCGTTCTTCACCTCGACGAAGTTGCCGACGTGCGCTTCGTCCGCGAGCTGCGCGCCGGGGCGCAGCCGCGCGTACGGGCCGATCACGGTGTGCGCGCCGAGCTCGGCGCCGTCGATGTGCGTGAACGCGTCGATGCGCGTGCCCGCGCCGACCGACGCATTGCGGATCACGCAGTTCGCGCCGATCGTCACGTTGTCCGCGAGCGTCACGTTGCCCTCGAACACGCAGTTTACGTCGATCGACACGTCGCGGCCGCAGCGCAGCGTGCCGCGCACGTCGACGCGTGCCGGATCGGCGAGCGTGACGCCGTCGACGAGCAGCGTTTCCGCGATATTGCGCTGATGAATGCGTTCGAGCTCGGCGAGCTGCGCCTTGCTGTTCACGCCGAGCGTTTCCCATTCCTCGTCGGGTTGGGCGGTGACGACCTCGAAACCGGCCTCGATCGCGAGTTCGACGACGTCGGTCAGGTAGTACTCGCCCTGCGCGTTCTCGTTCTTCAGCGCGCCGAGCCACATCGACAGCTGGGCCGTCGGCGTGACGATGATGCCGGTGTTGATCTCGGCGATCTTCAGCTGTTCGGGCGACGCGTCCTTCTGCTCGACGATGCGCGTGACGAAGCCGGCCGCGTCGCGCACGATGCGGCCGTAGCCGGTCGGATCGTCGAGCGTGACGGTGAGAATCCCGTAGCGGCCTTCGCGCGCGGCATCGACGAGGCGCTGCAGCGTCGACGCGCGCGTGAGCGGCACGTCGCCGTACAGCACGAGCGTCGGTTGTGCGGGATCGAGGAGCGGCAGGGCCTGACGCACCGCGTGGCCGGTGCCGAGCTGCTCGGCCTGCACCGCGAACTGGACGTCGGGCGCGGCGACGGCGGCCTGGACCTGCTCGGCACCGTGACCGACGACGACGACGAGCCGGGACGGCTGCAGCGTGCGCGCGGTGTCGATGACGTGGGAGAGGAGCGGCCTGCCGGCCAGGGGGTGAAGCACTTTCGGCAGCGCGGAACGCATGCGCTTGCCGGTGCCTGCCGCCAAAATCACGATATTCATGGCGCCAGCTTGTCAGAGGAGTTCGAAGCCGACCATTTTAGCATGCGGCCCCTGGCGCTCCGGGCCTGTCGCGGCGGGGCGACACCGCCGGAAAAGGGCCGCCCGGCCCCGTTCCGGCGGGTGTTCGGGCCCTGCTTACAGGTCGTCGAACTGGACGATCGAGATCGGCCGGGCCGCGATCGACTCACCCGGCGCCGCTGCGTCGTCGCCCGACGCGCACGGTTCCTCGTCGAACGCGATGTCGCCTTGCGGATCGGCCTCGCCGGTCGCGCGCAGCGACTGGAACGGGTACAGCGTCGTGTCCATCAGGTGCGACGGCACGACCTTCGCGAGCGCGTTGAACATGTTGTCGACGCGGCCCGGGAAACGCTTGTCCCATTCGCGGATCAGCGCCTTCATTTCCGCGCGCTTCAGGTTCGGCTGGCTGCCGCACAGGTTGCACGGGATGATCGGGAATTCGCGAAGCTCCGCGTATTTCTCGAGATCGGTTTCCTTCACGTACGCGAGCGGGCGGATCACGATGTTCTTGCCGTCGTCCGACTGCAGCTTCGGCGGCATCCCCTTGAGCTTGCCGCCGTAGAACATGTTGAGCAGCAGCGTCTGCACGATGTCGTCGCGGTGATGGCCGAGCGCGATCTTGGTCGCACCGAGCTCGCCGGCCACGCGGTACAGGATCCCGCGGCGCAGCCGCGAGCACAGCGAGCAGGTCGTCTTGCCTTCGGGCACGAGCCGCTTGACGATGCTGTAGGTGTCCTGGTTCTCGATGTGGAACGGCACGCCGACCTGCTTCAGGTACTCGGGCAGCACGTGCTCGGGGAAGCCCGGCTGCTTCTGGTCGAGGTTCACCGCGATGATGTCGAAATCGATCGGCGCGCGCTCGCGCAGGCGCAGCAGCACGTCGAGCATCGCGTAGCTGTCCTTGCCGCCCGACAGGCACACCATCACCTTGTCGCCCTGCTCGATCATGTTGAAGTCGCCGATGGCCTGGCCGACCTGGCGCACGATCCGCTTGAACAGCTTGTTGTTCTCGTACGCTTCCTTCTGTTCGCGGCGCGTCAGCGCCGGGCGGCCGGCCGGGTCGGCGGCTGCGTCGTGGGTGGCGGCATCGGCCGCCGCGTCATTCATGTGGGGGGCGTTCATGCGCGCTCCTCGTCCTTGATGCGAAAGACTTCGACGCCGACGGCGTCGCAGTCCGGATAAGCGTCCGGTTTCTCGGTACAGACGCGTACCGCGCGCACGGCGTCGTGCGCCAGCAGGTGCGCGGCGATCGCGTCGCACAGCGTTTCCTGCAGGTGGATGTGGCCGCGCGCCACGCATTGCGCGACGCTCTGCTTCATCAGGTCGTAGTCGACGACTTCATGCAGCCGGTCGTCCACGGGAGTGGAGCGCGCGAGCGGCACGAACAGGTCGACGTTGATGACGACGCGCTGCTCGCCGCGCTTCTCGTGTTCGAAGGCACCGATGTTGATGTGCACTTCGTAGTCGCGCAGGTAGAGCCTGCGGCAGTCCGCGAGGCGGGGGTGCAGGAGAGCGGAAAACATGGTCGTCCCAGTCAAATTGGCGTGCGCACACGCAAAGCGGCGCGGGCGGCGGCAGTCAGGCCGCGCGATCCGCGCAGTTCATTCATTCGGGCCGGCGGCCGGCGGCACGAGGTGCTCGCCGCCGTCGACGGTCAGCGTCGCGCCCGTGACGCCGGGCGCGCTCGCGAGATAGCAGGCGGCCGCGGCGATGTCGTCCGCGTGCGCCGCGTGGCCGCGCACGAGCGCCGCGACCCGCACCTTCGGCGCGAGCGCGAGCGCCAGCGCCGACGTCGCGCGGTTCAGCGCGGCCTGCATCAGCGCGTGCGACAACTGCGCAGGCGCAGGGTGAAACAGCGCCTGGTCCAGCACGTGGATCGCGCATGCGCGCAGCGCTTCGTGCTCGCGCGCGGCGTCGGGCGTCGCATCGGCGAGCGCGCGGGCCAGCGCGAGCGGCGCCGTCACGTTGCGCGCGAGTGCGCCGGCGAGCGACGCGCCGTCTACCGTGTGCGCGTCGTCGGCGCCCGCGCTGGCGCTCACGAACACCGCGCACGCGGGCCGGCCGAGCGCCGCGCCGCACGCGGCGACGAGTGCGGCGGCTTCGGCTTCCAGGGCCAGATCGGCGTCGAGCACGACCGCGCGGCGGCCGAGCGCCGCGACTTCGGCGACGAGCGCGTCGGCGCCCGCAAGCGGCGTGCCGGGGCTGCGCTGCAACGCGACGTCCCAGCCGCGCCGGGCGAATCCCGTCGCGAGCGCACGACCGATCGACGCGGCGTCGGCCGCGCTGCCCAGGGCACCGGTGACGAGCGCCACGCGCAGGGTCGACGTATCGGCTGAAACGGTCATTTACAATGCCGGGATGAACCCGAAAGCTCACGAACCCGCTAGTTTACCTGCTCCCGGCCCTGACGCGCTCGCGCAGTCCGAAACCCTTGCCGCGCAACTGCGCGACGAGATCGCGGCGGCCGGCGGCTGGCTGCCGTTCGACCGCTTCATGGAGCGTGCGCTGTACGCGCCCGGCCTCGGCTATTACAGCGGCGGCGCGCGCAAGTTCGGGCGCCGCGCCGACGACGGCAGCGACTTCGTCACCGCACCCGAGCTGTCGCCGCTGTTCGCACAGACGCTCGCGCAGCCGGTCGCGGAAGCGCTCGCGGCGAGCGGCACGCGTTGCGTGATGGAATTCGGCGCCGGCACGGGCAAGCTCGCGGCCGGTCTGCTCGCGGCGCTCGACGCGCTGGGCGCCGGACTCGACGAATACCTGATCGTCGACCTGTCCGGCGAGCTGCGCGAACGGCAGCGCGACACGATCACGGCCGCCGCGCCGGCGCTCGCCGCGAAGGTGCGCTGGCTCGACGCGCTGCCCGAGCGGTTCGACGGCGTCGTGGTCGGCAACGAGGTGCTCGATGCGATGCCCGTGCGCCTGTTCGCGAAGGCGGGCGGCGCATGGCAGGAGCGCGGTGTCGCGCTCGACGCGCGGCAGGCGTTCGTGTTCGAGGACCGTCCTGCCGCGCCGGCCGGCCTGCCGGCGGTGCTCGCGGGGCTCGACGAGGCGGGCGACGGTTACGTGACCGAGACGCACGAGGCCGCGCTGGCGTTCACGCGCACCGTCTGCACGATGCTCGGGCGCGGCGCGGTGCTGCTGGTCGACTACGGCTTTCCCGCGCACGAGTACTACCACCCGCAGCGCGACCGCGGCACGCTGATGTGCCACTACCGGCACCATGCGCACGACGATCCGTTCCTGTACCCGGGGCTGCAGGACATCACCGCGCACGTCGAATTCACCGGCATCTACGACGCGGCCGTCGCGACCGGCGCCGACCTGCTCGGTTACACGTCGCAGGCGCGCTTCCTGCTGAACGCGGGCATCACCGACGCGCTGGCCGCGATCGATCCGTCGGACATCCGTGAATTCCTGCCGGCCGCGAACGCGGTGCAGAAGCTGATTTCCGAGGCCGAGATGGGCGAGCTGTTCAAGGTGATCGCGTTCTCGCGCGGCATCGACGGCACGCTCGACGCGTTCGCGCGCGGCGATCGCTCGCACGCACTCTGACGGGACTAGGGCCTGTTTCCATATGGAACGCACATGCGAATGCCCGAAATCGCTCGTCCCCCAAGGGGACTTCCTGCGGGGCGTAGGGCAAGGAGTGAGGAGCGCCGTTTGGCCGCGCCAAACAAGCGACGAGCGACGCCGCCATACGGGCGATTTCGGGCATTCCCGTGACATGATTCTTTTAATTTGGGGTTGCCACGAGAACGGCCGCTCGCCGCGTTGCGCTCCTTGCGAATACGTCCAGTATTCGCGGCGTCCCACGGGGACTTCCGTTGGTCGTCGCGCGCCTCGCGAGCGGCCGTTCTCGTGGCAACGCATGCGCGTTCCATATGGAAACAGGCCCTAGCATGCTGCGCTGGCTGTTGACGACGTTCGTCGCGGTGATGATCCTGACGCGCTGCTGGCCGTGGCTCGGCAAGCTCGGCATCGGGCGGATGCCGGGCGACGTCACGCTGACGCTCGGCGGGCGGCGCTACCCGTTCCCGTTCATGTCGACGCTGGTGCTGACGATGCTGGTATCGATGGTGGCGCGGCTGCTCTGAGCCGCGCCTGAAGGTCGGTGGGCGTTACAGCTCGATCTCGCCGAGAATCCGGTGCGCGAGCGCTTTCGCCTCGTCGAACGCCTCTTCCTCGCTGGGGCTCGTCGAGTGGACGTCGTAACGCGTGTTCTCGGTGTCGTCCCCGTCGTCGCGCGAGAGGATCACGTAACCCTGGAACTGTCCGTTGCCCGCGTGCTGGGTATGCGCCTTGGCCGTGTAGATGCCTTTCGTGAACGTGTTCGTGTCCATGGTGCTCTCCCGCAAAAGGACACTTCATCGTAGCACTGCGGCGCAGCATGTACAGCGCCGCTTATCGGTGACCGAACAGCGTCCGGTCACCGTTCGTGCCATCGGCGTGCCGTCAGCGTTCGATCAGTGCGACGACCTCGTCGAGCGTCGGCGCGTGCGCACCCGTATGCCGGCACGCCGCGGCGCCCGCGGCCAGCGCGAACACGAGATGCTCGCGCCACGTGCGCTGCGGCGCGGCCATCAGGCTGAACAGCATGCCGCCGATCGACGCGTCGCCCGCACCGACGGTGTCGGCCACCTCGACGCGCGGCGGGCTGGCTTCATGCACGTCGCCGTCCGCGTAGAGCGTCGCCGCCTGCGCGCCGCGCGTGACGAGCACGGCCGCGCGCGGGTTCAGCGTGCGCACCGCGGCGATCGCGTCGGGGCCGTCGCCGCCGAACAGGTGCCGCAGGTCCTCGTCGGACACCTTGATCAGGTCGGCGAGCGCGGCCATCCTTTCCAGCGTCGGCCGGTACGCGGCCGTCATCAGGTTCCGGACGTTCGGGTCGAAGCTGATCTTCACGCCGCGCGCGTGCAGGTCGGCCGCGAGCGCGGCCAGCGTGCCGGCGAGCGGTTCGCGCACGAGGCTGATGCAGCCGAAATGCGCCCATTTCACGTGGTCGGTCCAGCCGGCCGGCAGCCGCGCCGGATCGAACGCGAGATCGGCGCTCGCTTCGCCGATGAAGAAATACGCGGGCGGGCGTGTCTCGTGAACGATCGCGAGCAGCGGCGGCCGCGCGACGCGCTGCAGGAAGCGCAGGTCGAGCCCGGCCGCGTCGCTCGTGCGCCACAGCACGTCGGAGAAGCAGTCTTCGCCGATCGATCCCGCGAGCGCGCTCGGCACGCCGAGCCGCGCAACCGCGCGCGCGACGTTCCAGCCGGCGCCGCCCGGTACCGACGTCCATTGCGCATCGCCCGCGCGCACCATGTCGGTCAGGATGTCGCCTGCCGACACGAAAGCCGGAAACGTGCCGCCGCTCATTGCGTCGGCTCGCTGCGCTGCGCGCGCGCGAGGGTCGCGAGCACGTCGTAGCACGCGCCCATCGTGTGATAGTCGGTCTTGCCGGCCGGACTCTTCTCGTCGCTGTACTTGCGGTTGTCGCAGGTGAGGATGCGGTACCACGCGCCGTAGCGGTGATCGACGAAGTGCGCCCAGCTATAGCGCCAGATCTCGTCGTACCAGTCCCAGAAGCGCTCGCTGCCGGTGCGCGCGCCGAGCATCGCGGCCGCCGCGAAGGTCTCCGCCTGCACCCAGAAATACTTGTTGTGGTCGCAGATCGTGAAGTCGGGGCCGAAGCCGTAGTACAGGCCGCCGTGGTCGGCGTCCCATGCGTGCGTGAGCGCGGCGTCGAACAGCTCGGCCGCGCGCGGCACGAGCCAGTCGAGCGGGCGGTGCCGTTCGAGGATCAGCAGCAGCTTCGCCCATTCGGTCTGGTGCCCGGGCTGGAAACCCCACGGGCGGAAGATGTTCGAGCTGTCTTCCTTGTTGTAGTCCCAGTCGACCGACCAGTCCGCATGGTAGTGCTCCCACACGAGCCCGCCCGACAGCGCGGCCTGGCGCTGCGTGATGTGGGACGCGAGCTTTTCCGCGCGATCGAGGTACGTGAGGTGGCCGGTCGCCTCGTAGGCGGCGAGCAGCGCTTCCGTCATGTGCATGTTCGCGTTCTGGCCGCGGTACGACGACACGATCCAGTTCGGCGTCGCGTCGTCCGCGTAGAGGCCCGCGGCCGCGTCCCAGAAGCGGTGCTCGGCGAGCTCGTAGGTGGCCGCGATCAGCGGGCGTGCCTCGTCGATGCCGGCCATCGTCGCGTGCGCGGCCGCGAGCAGCACGAACGCGAGCCCGTAGCAGTGGCGCGTGCCGTCGAGCGTCGCGCGCTTCGCACCGTCGCGCCAGTCGAGTTCCCAGTCGTAGCCTTGCAGTTCGTCGTCCCAGTGCGCGTCGCGCAGGAAGCGCAGCCCGTGGCGTGCGTATTCCAGGTGGCGCGGATCGCCGAAATGCCGGTACGCCATCGCGTAGTTGAAGACGAACCGGCAACTGCTGACGAGGTGGCGCGACGTGCGGTTGTAGATGCTGCCGTCGTCGCGGAAGTAGTGGTAGAAGCCGCCCGTCGGGTCGAACGCGTTGGTTGCGTAGAAGCGCAGCGTGTCCTCGATGTGCGACAGCAGGAACGACGGATCACGGAAACTCGCGACGAACGGCGCGGCTTGCGTGTGGGCGGCCGGCGCGGCCGTGCAGGGTTGGACCGGGGGCATGTTCATGATTCGGTGACCGTGGCGGTATCGAGTGCCGGGGAGCCGGCGGGCTGACTGCTGGCCCGCACGATCAGCTCGACGGGCAGGGAAATCTCGGTGCGTTCGGGCGAGTCGGCGAGCAGCAGCTCGACGCCGCGGCGGCCGAGCGCTTCCTTGTCGACCGCGAGCGTCGTGAGCGGCGGGCTCGCGTGCGCGGCGGCCGGGATGTTGTCGAAGCCGACGATCGCGATGTCGTCCGGAATCCGCAAGCCGCGCGCGGTGCACACGCGCTGCGCGGCGAGCGCGGCCGCGTCGTTGTACGCGAACACGGCTTCGGGGCGCGGGCCCGGCGCGTCGAGCAGCTGCTCCATCGCGCGCGCGGCGCCGGTGTCGGGATCGAGCCCCGCGTCGATCGTCACTTCGTAGGCGGGATCGAACAGCCGCCCGGCTTCGAAGAACGCGCGCCGGTAGCCGATCGCGCGCTGCGCGATGCTGTAGTGCGCGGGCGAGCCGCCGATGAACGCAATCCGCGTGCGGCCGGTGGCGAGCAGGTGGCGCATCGCGAGCGCCGCACCCGTTGCGTTGTCGATGTTCACCGAGCGCAGGCCGGGCGCCCACAGGTCGATCAGCACGAGCGGCCGGCCGGTCGCGGCGAGCGCCTCGATCGTCTCCGGCTCGATGAAGCCGGCCACCGCGATCGCGTCGGGCGCGTGCGGGCGCATCTGGCGCAGCACGTCGTCGTTCGGCCCGACCGTGAGCAGCGTCGGCACGATGCCGCGCTCGCGGCAGGCGTCCTCGACGCCGTGCAGCACGTGCGAGAAGAACGGGCTGGCCGGAAAGCGGTTGTGCTGGCGATGCAGCAGGAAGGTGAGCCGGCGGATGCGCGGCCGCAGCTGCGCGGGATCGTAGCCGAGCCGCTGCGCGATCTCGACGATGCGCGCACGCGTGGCTTCGGACAGGCCCGGCTGGTTTTTCAGCGCGCGGGAGACGGTGCCGATCGAGACCTCTGCCGCCCGCGCCACATCGCGAATGGTGGTACCCATCGTTCGGGGTCCGGTTTGTTTAGGGTGAAAGCGATTGTATAGTAAAACGTATCGCGGAATTCGGGCCGGATAACCGGGGAATACCCGGAAATTACCGGCTTTTAAGCGCTAATCTGCGAAAACGACGTTACTAAAAATACTAAACAAAACACGAAAAAGGCAAGGTGGACGTGCCGGTGCGCGGCGAGCGGGAAGTGGCGGCCAGCGTGCCGGCTTCGCGTATGCGCGCACGCGTGCCCGGCGGCTTGCTCAGGCCGGCGGGAAGGCCGGGTGTAACGAGCGGCCCGGCAGCGCGGCGGGCGTCCGGGCGTGACGGACGGCGGTGCATCGCCGCCGCATCGGGCACCTTGCGTCCGCGAACGAGGGAGGCCGGCTGCCCGCCGGTCAGCGTATTGCCACGGCCGGCGGTTCGCCGCGATCGCGCAGCGCGGCGCGGCCCGCATCGAGGTCGACGACCGCGAGCCCGTCCGGCTGCTGTTTCGCGCGCCGCTTCGCGAGCGCGGCGACCGATGCGATCTCGTCGCTGCCGTAGCGTTTCGCGCCGTGCGCGCCGGCCGGCACGCCGACCGCGCCGATCGCCATCGTCACGAAACCGAAGAACGCCGGGTTGCCGTGGCGGTCCTCGCCGCGCAGCCCGCCCGCCTGCCGGTCGGCCTGCGTGTAGAAGCGCTGCGCGCCGTCGTTGAAGCGCGCGATCGCGTCGGCGGCGCGTTTGCGCCAGTCGTCGCGCTGGAACAGCACGAGGAAATCGTCGCCGCCGACGTGCCCGAGAAAGTCGCGCTGCGGATCGCACACGCCGGCCAGCACCGTCGCGGCGAACTTCAGCACCTCGTCGCCCTGCCAGTAGCCGTACTGGTCGTTGAACGGCTTGAACTGGTTCAGGTCGACGTAGCACGCATGAAAGCCGGCGTCGCGCTGGAGCAGGCGGTCGATGTGCGCGCTGATCGGGATGTTGCCGGGCAGGAACGTCAGCGGGTTCGCATAACGCGCGGCCTCGATGCGCATCTCGGTCACCGCGCGCACGAGGCTCTCGCCGGTGCCGAGCCCGACGTAGCGGCCGTGTTCGGTGATGACGACGCCGTCCGCGAGGTAGCGCTGGTCGTGGCTCGCGAGCAGCATCGCGAGCTGCTCGAACGTCGTCGCGTTGTCGATCATCAGCGGCGCGTCGTTCGCGAACTGCAGGCACGGCTTCTTCCCGAACACTTCGCGGTGGTACGGCAGCGCGAAGCGGTCGATGAAGCCGCGGCGATTCACGAGCGCGACGGGCCGCCCGCGTTCGACGAGTGCGACCGCGTGCAGGTCGGGCATCCGGTTGAACAGGTCGAGCACGTCGTTGCTGGTCGCGTCGCGCGGCAGGGCCGGCGCCGGAACCAGCATCTTCCCGGCGATCGTGCCGGCCGGCCGCACCGGGCGCGTCGCGCCGGGAAACACCGCGATGTGCGGCGCGCGGATCGCGTCGCGCGCGGCCGGTGCGACGACCCGCGACGGCCGCGCGTTCGGCCGGCCGAGCAGGAAACCCTGCACGCAGCAGATGCCCATGTCGCGCACGACGATCAGGTCGCTTTCGTTCTCGATGCCTTCCGCGATCAGTTGCGCGCCGCTCGCCTGCGCGAAGTGCTGCATTGCCTTCACGGCCTCGAACTTCAGCGGGTCGCGCGCGATGTCGTGGATGAAGAAGCGGTCGATCTTCACGACGTCCGGATGCAGGCGCAGCCACAGGTTCATGCTCGCGTTCGCGGTGCCGTAGTCGTCGAGTGCGAACTGGATGCCGGCGTCGCGCAGCGACGCGACTGCCGGCCCGATATGGGCGATGTCCGTCGTCGCGTTTTGCTCGGTCAGTTCGATCACGATGCGCTCGGCGCCGACCCGCGCATGGTCGAGCCGTTGGCGGGCGCGCTCGCGTTCGCGCGCGAGCTGCAGGATCGTGCCCGCGCTGAAATTGAGGAACAGCTTGCCGTCGCAGCCGAGCGCCGCGAACGCGTCGAGGCAGGTGAGCGCGGCGGCCTGTTCGAGTGCGATGGTCTCGCCGTCGCGCGCGGCCTGCGCGAACAGCGCGGCGGGCGTTTCGAGGTCGGTGCCGCGCGGGCCGCGTATCAGGCCCTCGTAGCCGACGACCGTCCCCGACCCGAGATCGACGATCGGCTGGAAGACGGCGGCCAGCGCACGATCCGCGATCAGGCGGGTGGTGCGGGCGGCGGCGGAGTCGGGATGGGGCGCGGGCATGGGCGAGGGCAGCCGAATCGACGGGACGCACGACTTAACGGCACCACTCGCGGAGAATTGAATGAAGATTTCGTGACGCGACGGGCATTGCTGGTGCATCGCGTGGGGGCGTGGGTGGAAGGGCGTTGCGGTGGGAAGGCGGAAGGCGGAAGGCGGAAGGCAGAAGGCAGAAGGCAGAAGGCAGAAGGCAGAAGGCAGAAGGCAGAAGGCAGAAGGCAGAAGGCAGAAGGCAGAAGGCAGAAGGCAGAAGGCAGAAGGCAGAAGGCAGAAGGCAGAAGGCAGAAGGCAGAAGGCAGAAGGCAGAAGGCAGAAGGCAGAAGGCAGAAGGCAGAAGGCAGAAGGCAGAAGGCAGAAGGCATAGCCCCGGGACGGCACGACCCGCCGGCCGTCCCGCTGCCCCGACCGTCAGCGCTTGCCCGCGCTCAGCGCGCCGGGCGCCGATGCCGCGTCGCCCTCGTCGTGCTCGCCGCTCATGTCGCGCGCGCCCCAGCGCTGCGCGAGCGCCGCGCACGCCATCAGCTGGATCTGGTGGAACAGCATCAGCGGCAGCACGATCGCCCCGACCGCGTTCGCCGAGAAGATCACCTTTGCCATCGGCACGCCGGCCGCGAGGCTCTTCTTCGAGCCGCAGAAGATGATCGTGATCTGGTCGGCGCGGTTGAAGCCGAGCCGCTTGCTGACGAACGCGGTCAGCAGGAGCGCGATCGCGAGCAGCACGAGGTTGACGACGAGCAGGCCGCCGAGCGCGCGCGGCGGGATCTGGTGCCAGAGGCCTTCGTTGACGGCCTCGCTGAACGCGACGTAGACGACGAGCAGGATCGAGCCCTGGTCGACGAAGCGCAGCACGCCGCGATTGCGGTCGATCCAGCCGCCTATCACGGGCCGCAGCAACTGGCCGGCGATGAACGGCACGAGCAGCTGCATCACGATGCTGCCGACGGTGCTCCACGGCGACGCGGCGGCGGCCGATTGCGACGTGATCATCAGCCCGACGAGCGCCGGCGTGACGAAGATCCCGAGCAGGCTCGACGCGGATGCCGCGCACACGGCGGCCGGCACGTTGCCTTTCGCGATCGACGTGAACGCGATCGACGACTGGACCGTCGACGGCAGCGTGCACAGGAACAGCACGCCCGCATACAGCGTCGGCGTGACGAGCGGCTGCAGCACCGGCTTCAGCGCGAGGCCGAGCAGCGGGAACAGCGCGAACGTGCTGAGCAGCACGACCGCGTGCAGCCGCCAGTGGGTCGCGCCCGCGACGACGGCTTCGCGCGACAGCTTCGCGCCGTGCAGGAAGAACAGCAGGCCGACGGCGATGTTGGTCGCCCAGTTGAACGCATGGGCGGCCGGGCCGCGGCAGGGCAGCAGGCTCGCGAGCACGACTGTGCCGACGAGCGCGAGCGTGAAGTTGTCGGGAAGAAAACGGGGACGGGCCATCGGGAACTCGATTCGGAAACGACGGGGGCGCGCGTCGCGCGCGCGGATGGCGCCATTGTCCCGGTTGATGATTCACTACACAAATTCATTGTGAGAATCGATTGATGAATCGATCTCATGCGATAGTGTTCGCGGCACCGGCCCGGCCATGCGCAAAACGGCAGAAGAATGTTCTGTCCCGGTCGCGTGCCGAAGTGAAAAAACCTAGCAGTAACATGGTGTTACACCGATGCCGGCGACATAACACTTTTTGGCTCGACACGCTTTCGGCGCGCTCATAAATTACTGCTGAAAGCCTTGGGTCGGCCGAAAGGAGCCGGCGGCGGGCATGGACAGGCATTGCACGATGACGGAACGGGTGAAACGGAAGATCGGACGATGGGTGGCGGGCGTGCTCGGCGCATTGCTGATGCCGTTCGCGCTCGCGCAGCCGCCGCACGGCGGTCATGCATTCGGCGGCCACGGTTTCGGTGGCGGCGACATGCGCGCGTACGGTCAGCCGGCCGGCGGTGCTCCCGTCTGGCGCCACGTTACGCCCCCCGGCGGTGCGCGCGCCGGCGGCGTGAGCGGCTACGGTTCCCGCTGGGGGCTGCGGCCGACGCCGTCGTATGGTCATTACGCCGCGCAAAGCCCGTATCGCCCGATCAGCGCCGACGTGCGCCAGATGCCGCGCCCGCCGGGCGGCGGCAACGTGCCGTTGCGCGCCGGTTCGATCCGCGCCGACGTCGCGCGCTACAACGAGGAGCGCGGCGGCCGTCCGATGCCGCCGCCCCGCTCGCAGGAAGAGCCTGCGCACTCGCCGTATTTCTCCCCGTTCTACCGAAACTGAGCGCCCGCGCGCTCGTCCCTCCGGCGGCTGATGCGAATTCGCCACAGTCGCGCACAGATTTCCGCTGATTTTCCCGTCGCATTGCGCTATCTTTCGCGCCCGGCTCGCATGTGCCACGCGGCCGTCCGGCCGTGCGACCGCGTCCACGCCGGGCCGTCGGCGGGTACCCGGCCATGTATCAATTCCGCGAAGTTAATGCTGCCGCTATACCCGCAATAAGTGTGCGCAATTTTGACCGGACGAATGATCCGTAAAGATGGCTGCGCCCCATACGACGCAAGCACTCGGCTCCAAAAAACAACGCTCGCGCCACTTATCGACAATTCGACAAAATCTGGAGATCCAATGAAAGCATTCGCTCGCCGTGCGTCGCGCACGTCCGTCAAGCTGATCGCCGCGGCTGCCTGCGTGGCGGCTACCGCTCCCGTCCATGCACAGTCGAGCGTGTCGCTCTACGGTCAGGTCGACGAATGGGTCGGCGCCACCAAGTTCCCGGGCGGCGACCGCGCGTGGAACGTGAGCGGCGGCGGGATGTCGACGTCTTACTGGGGCATGCACGGCGCCGAGGATCTCGGCAACGGCTACAAGGCGATCTTCACGCTGGAAAGCTTCTTCCGCGCGCAGAACGGCCAGTTCGGCCGCTTCCAGGGCGACACGTTCTTCGCGCGCAACGCGTACGTCGGCATCGATTCGCCGTACGGCACGGTGACGGCCGGCCGCCTGACGACGCACCTGTTCCTGTCGACGATCCTGTTCAACCCGTTCTACGACTCGTACACGTTCTCGCCGATGGTGTACCACGTGTTCCTCGGCCTCGGCACGTTCCCGACCTACCCGAGCGACCAGGGTGCCGTCGGCGATTCGGGCTGGAACAACGCGCTGTCGTACACGTCGCCTTCGTTCGGTGGCCTGAATTTCGGCGCGATGTACGCACTCGGCAACCAGGCCGGCGACAACGGCTCGAAGAAGTGGAGCGCGCAGTTCAACTACGCGAACGGCCCGTTCGCGGCGACCGCTGTCTATCAGTACGTGAACTTCAACAACGGCCCGCGTGACCTGAGCGCGCTGGTGGCCGGCATGAAGAGCCAGGGTATCGCGCAAGTCGGCGCGACCTACGACCTGAAGTACGTGAAGCTGTTCGGCCAGTACATGTATACGAAGAACGACCAGGTCGCGGGCAGCTGGCACGTGAATACTGCGCAGGGCGGCGTGTCGGTGCCGCTCGGCGTGGGCAACGCGATGGCGTCGTACGCGTACTCGCGCGATGCGGGCGGCCTCGACCAGACGCGCCAGACCTGGGCCGTCGGCTACGACTATCCGCTGTCCAAGCGCACGGACGTCTACGCTGCTTACATGAACGACCACATCAGCGGCCTGTCGACCGGCAACACGTTCGGCGCCGGCATCCGCGCGAAGTTCTGACGCGCACGCGCGACCGCCGCGCCGGACGCGCGCGAAAAGCGCGTCCAGGCTGCATGTTTTCCCGCCAGAACGGCGCCGCCACTCGCGGCGCCGTTTTGCCTTTCTTGACCTTTCTGTTTCCCCGCCTTTGTTACCCTATCTCGTAATTGGACCATTCCCCCGTCATTACGAGCGAGTTCGATGGATACCCTCGTCAGCATGAATGTGTTTCGCTACGTCGTCGAAGTGGGCAGCTTCGTCGGCGCGGCGGAGCGCATGCAGATGTCGGCTGCGATGGCGAGCAAGCACGTGATGCATCTCGAGCAGCAGCTCGGTGCGCGGCTGCTGCATCGCACGACACGACGCGTCGCGCCTACCGAGGCCGGACGCGAATACTACGAGCGCCTCGTGCAGGCGCTGTCGGAACTCGACGAAGCCGGGCAGGCCGTCGGCGCCGCGAGCGTGGTGCCGCAAGGCAGGCTGCGCGTCACGTCGCTGTCCGCGTTCGGGCTGCGGCACGTGATGCAGGCCGTCACCGATTATGCGGGCCGGTTCCCGGACGTGACCGTCGACATGACGCTGTCCGATCGCGTGGTCGACCTGATCGAGGAAGGCTACGACGTCGCGGTGCGCGCGGCGCCGAACGGATTGAAATCGTCGTCGCTGGTCGCGCGGCAGATCGCGACCGCGCACATCCTGCTGGTCGCGTCACCCGAGTATCTCGAGAAGCACGGCACGCCCCAGACGATCGCGGATCTCGCACACCACAACTACCTGCGGCGCGACTCGAATTCGACGATGCTCGACGCGCTGGTGATCGACGCGGCCGCCGCGTCGCGCGTGAACCTGAACGGCAACCTGATCGTGAACCATCTCGAAGGGCTGCGTGCGGCCGTGCTCGCGGGCGCGGGCATCGCGCTGCTCGGCACCGAGGTGGTCGGCGACGACATCGAGTCCGGCCGGCTCGTGCCGGTGCTGATCGATGCGGTGCCGCCGCACGAGGCGCCGATCTATGCGGTCTACGCGAGCCGTCGTCACGTGTCCGCGAAGGTGCGTTCGTTCGTCGATTTCCTGGCGGCGCGTTTCGAAGGGCAGTCGCTGTGCCCGTCGATCGAATCGCGCCTGCGCGTGCTGCCGATCACGCGGATGAAGCGCGCGGTGTGAACCGTGCATCCCGCCGCGGCGGGGCGATGAAAACAAAAAGCGCGAGCCGTTGCAGCTCGCGCTTTTTTGTCTGGTCCGACGGGATGCGCGCCGGCGGCGGCCGTCATGGCCGCCGCGTCCGTCAGCGCGGGATGCCGAGCCGCGCCTTCGCGTCGTCGTACTCGCGCTTCAGGCGCTCGACGAGCGCGCCCACGCTCGGCAGGTCGTCCATCAGGCCGACGCCCTGGCCGGCGCCCCAGATGTCCTTCCACGCCTTCGTCTTGTCGCTGCCGAAATTCATCTTGGTCTTGTCGGACTCCGGCAGCGCGTCCGGATCGAGGCCCGCCTTCTCGATGCTCTCGCGGATGTAGTTGCCGTGCACGCCCGTGAAGAGGTTCGTGTAGATGATGTCCGACGATTTCGCGTTCAGGATCGCGTGCTTGTAGTCGTCGATCGCGTGCGCTTCCTGCGTCGCGATGAAACGCGTGCCCATGTACGCGAAGTCGGCGCCCATCGCCTGTGCGGCGAGGATCGAGCCGCCGTTCGCGATCGAGCCGGACAGCACGATCGGGCCGTCGAAGATCTTGCGGACTTCGCCGACGAGCGCGAACGGCGACGTCGTGCCCGCGTGGCCGCCTGCGCCGGCCGCGACGAGGATCAACCCGTCGACACCGGCCTCGAGCGCCTTCTGCGCGTGACGCAGGTTGATCACGTCGTGCAGCACGATGCCGCCGTAGCTGTGCACCGCGTCGACGATCTCGCGCGCCGGCGCGCGCAGGCTCGTGATGAAGATCGGCACCTTGTGCTCGACGCACACGCGCACGTCGTGCTCGAGCCGCGCATTCGACTGATGGACGATCTGGTTGACCGCGATCGGGCCGATCACTGCGTCGGGGTGCTTCGCCTTGTGGTCGGCGAGCTCGGACTGGATCTGCGTGAGCCACTCGTCGAGCAGTTCGGCCGGACGGGCGTTGAGTGCGGGGAACGAACCGACGATGCCCGCCTTGCATTGCGCGAGCACGAGTTCGGGGTAGCTGACGATGAACATCGGCGACGCGATGACGGGCAGCGTCAGGTTCTGCAGGACGGTGGGCAATGCCATGTAATGTCTCCAGTCTCCAGGGGCGGCCGCGCGGTCGCGCCGCCGCCATGCTTTGCGGTCGAACGGTCGTTCGAGTGTAGCTGCGGAACGACGCTGTAAAAACGAAGCTGTAAAACGAAGCTGCAAAAACGAGGTCGCCCTTATTAATACGAACGATCGTGCGATTCTACGCGAGCTTAACAAATCGCGCGGTGTGGCGGCAATCGAGGGAGTGTTCTCTTTCTAGGGATTCTGGTGTTTACCGCGCTGTGAAGACGCGCCGGCGCTCCTAAAATAACCGCCATAACAAACCAACGAGAAACAAACCATGTCGTTTGAGGCGTTTGCACCGTTTCGCGTGACGGTGCAGGACACCGACATTTTCGGTGTCAAAGGAGGCGCGGGTCCGCCGCTCCTGTTGCTGCACGGACATCCGCAAACCCACATGATCTGGCATCGCGTTGCCGCGACGCTCGCGAATCATTTCACGGTGATCGCCACCGACCTGCGCGGTTACGGCGCGTCGGGCAAGCCGCCGAGCGACGCGCAGCACGCACCGTATTCGAAACGTGCAATGGCGGCCGACCAGGTCGCCGTGATGCGGCATTTCGGCTTCGAGCAATTCCATGTGTGCGCGCACGATCGCGGCGCGCGGGTCGCGCACCGGCTCGCGCTCGATCATGCGGACGCCGTCGAGCGGATGATGCTGCTCGACATCGCGCCGACGCTCGCGATGTACGAGAAAACCGATCGCGCGTTCGCGACCGCGTATTTCCACTGGTTCTTCCTGATTCAGCCGGAGCCGCTGCCCGAGACGCTGGTCGGCGCGCATACCGATGCCTACATCGAGCGCGTGATGGGCAACCGGTCCGCCGGACTCGCACCGTTCGCGCCCGAGGCGCTCGCCGCGTACCGGGCCGCACTCGCGCAGCCGGGCGCCGTGCATGCGATGTGCGAGGACTACCGTGCGTCCGCGACGATCGACCTCGAGCACGACCGTGCGGATCTCGAGCGCGGCAACAAGGTCGCGTGCCCGCTGCGCGTGCTGTGGGGCGAGCACGGGATCGTCGGCCGCTGCTTCGATCCGCTCGACGAATGGCGCCGCGTCGCGCGCGACGTCAGCGGCCGCGCGCTCGACTGCGGGCACTACATTCCGGAAGAGGCGCCCGTCGCGCTGATCGACGAACTGCTCGCGTTCTTCGAGGCGCGCGACGCGGCTGCCTGACGGCACGCGGGCGGCGCGTGCCGGTGCTCAGCGGTGCGCGCCGTCGTCCTCGACGAGCGGCGGCAGCCGGCGCGGCACCGGCGTCGATTTCACGATCGCGGTGCTGGTCTCGGCGCGCTCCGTCACTTTCGACAGGATGTCGTCGAGGTGCGCGATCGTGCGCAGGTAGAGCCGGCAGATGAAGCAGTCGTCGCCGGTGACCTTGTCGCACTCCACGAATTCGGGAATCCGGCGCAGCATCTCTTCGACGAGATGCAACTGGCCGGGCAGCGGCTTCACGCGGACGATCGCCTGCAGCGTGTAGCCGAGCGCGCGCGGGTCGAGCTCGACGGTGAACGCGGCGATCACGCCTTGCGCCTCGAGCCGCCGCACACGATCGGCGGTTGCGGGGGCCGACAGCCCGATCTGCCGGGCGAGCTCACTGGTTGCGATACGCGCGTCGTCGGCCAGCGCCGCGAGGATCGCACGGTCGGTCGCGTCGAGCGACGCGACGGCGGGCGGGGAAAGGCGTTTCGGCATGATCGCTTTGCTTTCGAAGGTCAATCGGCTGATTCGCTTCAGTTTAGCCGTGGTTGCGGCGAAAGCAAGTTTCTAGAATCGAGGTCATCCACTCTCTTTCAATGGAGTTCATGATGGCCTCGAATGAAATTCGCCGCGGTGCCGCCGAGATGGTCGTCGCGATGCTGATGTCCGGCACGATCGGCTGGCTCGTGATGTCGTCGCAGCAGCCGCTGACGAACGTCGTGTTCTTCCGCTGCCTGTTCGGCGCCGCGACGCTCGCGATCGTCTGCGCGGCATTCGGCTTCCTGCGCCGCGCGCTGTTCTCGCCGCGGATGCTCGCGCTCGCGACGCTCGGCAGCATCGCGATCGTCGCGAACTGGCTGCTGCTGTTCGCCGCCTATTCGCGTGCATCGATCTCGATGGCGACCGCCGTCTACAACACGCAGCCGTTCATGCTCGTCGCGCTCGGCGCGATCGTGTTCCGCGAGCGGATCACCGCGTCGACGCTCGTGTGGCTCGCGCTCGCGTTCGTGGGGCTCGTCGCCGTGGTGCGCGTCGAGCCGGCCGTGCTCGCGGTGCCCGGCGAATATCTGGAGGGCGTCGCGCTGTCGCTCGGCGCGGCGTTCCTGTATGCGATCTCGTCGATCGTCACGAAGCACCTGAAGGGGACGCCGCCGCACCTGCTCGCGTTGCTGCAGGCCGGTATCGGCATCGTGCTGCTCGCGCCGTTCGCCCACTTCGGCACGCTGCCCGCGACGGCCGGGCAGTGGCTCGACCTGATCGTGCTCGGCGTCGTCAACACGGGCCTGATGTACGTGCTGCTGTACGGCGCGATCCAGAAGCTGCCGACCGCGATGACCGGCGCGCTGTCGTTCGTCTATCCGGTCGTCGCGATCGTCGTCGATCACTTCGCGTTCGGGCAGACGCTCGCGTGGACGCAGGTGCTCGGCGCGCTGCTGATCCTGCTCGCGGCGGCCGGCGTGAATCTCGGCTGGCGCATCGTGCCCGCGCGTCGCGCGGCAGTCGGCAACTGAAACGGTCGTACGATTCGGCGTCGCGGCGGGCGTCACGGCGGCGCGTCGAATGCGGTTTTCGGGAACGGGTATTGCACGCGGATGGCGTGCTCATGGCGAGCAAAAGCGGCGCGCGCGCACGCGTGGAAGACGCTGTAAGAAGTTGTAGGGAAACACCCGATGCGAGCGGTGCGCGTCGCTCGTATGATGCGGGCTGTGACGTTGATCACGTTCACAGGATTCCGATCTCGATGCCGTTCGCCCGTCAGGCTGAACGGCTTTTTTTTATGCGCCGCTCCTCGCAATCAGGCGCCGCCGCGCATCGAGCCGCGCAAGCAGTACGCGCCTCGCGTCGTCATCCGACGTACGCCATCCCTTGATCTCGTCGCGCGTACGCAGGCAACCCGCGCACCAGTCGGTGCGCGGATCGATCCGGCATACGTCGGTGCACGGCGAGGCCACCGTGCCGACCGGTACCACGACGTCGCTCATGCGGATTCCCGCAATGCGACGTCCGCGACCGGCGCGCCCGTCAGCGACACCAGTTCGTTCGGCGACAGGTTGAACACCGCGTGCGGATGGCCGGCGGCCGCCCACAGGCTGTCGAGCTCGAGCAGGTCGGCGTCGATCAGCGTGACGGGTTCGACGAGATGGCCGATCGGACAGACGCCGCCGATCGCGTAGCCGGTGTTGTCGCGCACGAACTTCGCGTCCGCGCGGCCGACCGCGCCGACCTGCGCGGCGACCTTCTTCTCGTCGACGCGATTGACGCCGCTCGCGACCACGAGCACCGGCGCGCCGTCCGACTGGCGGCGAAACAGGATCGACTTCGCGATCTGCGCGACCGAGCAGCCGAGCCCGGCCGCGGCTTCGGCCGACGTCTTGCCGGTTTCGGCGAGCATCACGATGCCTTTCGCATGTCCGCGCTCGCGCAGCAGCAGCGCGACGCGTCGCGCGGAATCGGGGAGGGAATCGAATGAAGCGGGTGTCGTCATGTTGAGGAATCCATCGAATACCGGGGTTATACGCAGTTCGCGGCGTCGGCCGCGCTCTGCGCCTTGGCGAGCAGTGCGCGACCGGCGCGCGACACGTTCGCGCGGCCGATCGCGTTCGAGATGAAGTCGCCGGCAGCGACGACCTGCGCGAGATCGATGCCGGTGTCGATGCCGAGGCCCTGCATCAGGTACAGCACGTCCTCGGTCGCGACGTTGCCGGTCGCGCCCTTCGCGTACGGGCAGCCGCCGAGGCCCGCGACCGACGCGTGGAAGATCTCGATCCCTTCGAACAGCGCCGCGTAGATGTTCGCGAGTGCCTGGCCGTAGGTGTCGTGGAAGTGGCCCGACAGGCGTTCGCGCGGGAACACGCGCGTGACGGCCGACAGCACTTCGCGCGTGCGCTTCGGCGTGCCGACGCCGATCGTGTCGGCGATGTCGATCTCGTCGCAGCCGAGCGCCGCGAAGCGCTCGACGACGTCGACGACCGATGCGACCGGCACTTCGCCCTGGTACGGGCAGCCGAGCGTGCACGACACGCTGCCGCGCAGCCGCAGGCCTGCGTCTTTCGCGGCCTTCGCGACGGGCTCGAAGCGCGCGATGCTCTCGGCGATGCTGCAGTTGATGTTCCGCTGCGAGAACGCCTCGCTGGCCGCGCCGAAGATCACGACTTCGTCGGCGCGCGCGGCGAGCGCATTCTCGAAGCCTTTCAGGTTCGGCGTGAGCACCGAGTACACGGTGCCCGGGCGGCGCTCGATGCCGGCCATCACGTCGGCGCCGTCGGCCATCTGCGGCACCCATTTCGGCGACACGAACGACGCGGCCTCGACGTTGCGGAAGCCGGCGCGCGACAGCCGGTCGACGAGCGCGATCTTCACGTCGGTCGGCACGAAGGTCTTCTCGTTCTGCAGCCCGTCGCGCGGGCCGACTTCGACGATCTTGACGGCGGTGGGGAACGTCATGGTTGTCTCCAGGTTTGCTTGCAGGTTCAGTAGCCGCGCGTGTAGTCGACGATGCCGCCGATGCGCTCACCGCGCTCGAGCGCGCGGATCTTGCCGGCGATCTGCTCGACGGCCTCCGCGCGCAGCGTCTCGGCCGAGCTGTGCGGCGTGATCGTGATGCGCGGCGCGCGCCAGAACGGGTGATCGTCGGGCAGCGGCTCCTGGTGGAACACGTCGAGCGTCGCGGCGGCGATCCGGCCGCTCGCGAGCGCATCGAGCAGGTCGGCCTCGACGAGATGCGCGCCGCGCGCGACGTTGACGACATACGCACCGGGCGCGAGCCGCGCGAATGTGCGGGACGACAGGATGCCGTCGGTGTCGGGCGTGCTCGGCAGCAGGTTGACGAGCACCTTCGCGCCGTCGATGCACGCATCGAACGCACCGTCGCCGGCGAAGGTCGTGACGCCGTCGAGCTGCTTCGCGCTGCGGCTGTAGCCACGCACGGGCAGGCCGAGCGCGGCGAGCGCGAGCGCGACCTGCGCGCCGAGCACGCCGAGGCCGAGCACGGCGACGGTGAAGCTGGCGCGTGCATGCGGCTCGAGCGGCTGCCAGCGGCGCTCGCGCTGCTGCGCGTCGTATTCGTCGAAGCGGCGCAGGTAGCGCAGCACCGCGTGCGTCACGTATTCGACCATCTGCTGCGCCATGCCCGAATCTTCCAGCCGCACGAGCGGCACGTGCGGCGGCAGCGTGCCCGGTTGCGCGCGGTCGAGCGCGAGCAGCGCGTCGACGCCGGCGCCGAGGTTGAAGATCGCGCGCAGGCCGTCGCGCGGGGTGAAGAATTCGCGCGGCGCGCGCCAGACGAGCGCGTAATCGGCGGCGGCCGTGTCGCCCGGCTGCCACGCGCGCAGTTCGGCTTCCGGCAGCGCATGCGCGATCTCGTCGCGCCACGCGCCTGCTTCCTGGTGCGGGGAATGGAACAGGATCTTCATTGGACGACTGCGCGCGCGCCGGCGAGGCGCGTCACGGGAACGGCGAGCGGAGCCGGGCGCGGCGCGCCGGCGGGCGTAGCGGACATCGGGCGTCTCCTGACGACCGGGCGCCCGGCGCGCATCGGCGCCCGGCCCCGGTTCCGTGTGAAGCTGACGGGAAGCCCACATTCTACGGTTTCGCGGCACATCGCGCGCCGGTGCGCGGGGCGGGCGACCGGCGCGGGCGACTCGCGGAAGGCCGCCCCGCGGGTGGCCGCCCCGCGCAAAAGCAAATCACAAAATATTGGTTCGGCCGCCGGGCGCGCCGCGCCACAATCGAATCCCGTCTTCAAGCAAGCGAGGGCAATCATGCGCGCATGCAGCAAATCGGCGTGGCCGCCGCGCCTCGTTACCGTTCCGGGCCTGCACGGCAGCGAAGGCGCGCACTGGCAGACCTGGCTCGAACGGCAGTTCCCGCGCTCGCTGCGCGTCGAGCAGGACGACTGGGACGCGCCCGATCTCGCGCGCTGGGCGCAATCGGTGCGCACCTTGCTCGACCGCGAACGCGGCCCGTTCGTGCTGGCCGCGCACAGCTTCGGCTGCCTCGCGACCGCGCATGCGCTCGCGCAGTGGCCGCGTACGGGCGATGTCGCGGGCGTGCTGCTCGTCGCGCCCGCCAGTCCGAAGAAATTCACGTTTGCCGGGCCGTTCGACGCGCGCCGGCTCGCCGTGCCGTCGATCGTGATCGGCAGCGAGACCGATCCGTGGATGCCGCTTGCCGATGCGCGCACGCTTGCGCAGCACCTGGGCAGCGCGTTCGTGAACCTCGGCGACGCCGGGCACATCAACACCGCGGCCGGCTTCGGGCCGTGGCCGCGCGCGAAGTACTTCATCGACACGCTCGTCCACTGCGCGGCGCCGCTGCGCTTTCGCGACGCGGACGACGGCTTCGAGGCCGCGCTCGTCGATCGCGCGCTCGCGCACGCGATCTGATTCCGCCGGGCAGGGCGGGGAACCCGTGCGGCGCGGCGGGTGCCGCGCCACGCCGTGCCGTCGCGCTTATGCCGCGGACACGGGCCGCACCGCCGCCGGATCCGAATAGCTCGGCCGGCCGTTTTCGACGTGGCCCGCGAAACGGCGCGAGAACGTGCCGGCCGCGCCGTCGCTCACCGTCACGTCATACCATTGGTGGCTCGCCGCGAGCGACCACTGCTCGACGCGTTCGTCACCGCCATGCAGCGTCACCTGCCGCGACGGCGCGCCGTACGCGTTGTCGGTCAGCGTCAGCGTGACGTGTGCCCCGCCGGGGTTGCGCAGCTTCAGGTACAGGTTCCCGTTCGCGACGTCGTAGCCGGCCTTCACTTCCGGCTGCGCCGGATTGCGATGGGTGGCCGTGGTCGACACGTTGCCCGAGAACACGCGCACGAAGCCGTTCGGCCCGTACACCGAGAACGTGTACGCACCGTTCGTCGTCGTCAGGTCGAAGTCCGCATGCAGCACGCGGCGTGCGCCGACCGTGTAGCGCCACGGGCCGTCGGTGCGGTTCGTCGCGTACACGTGGAAGTGCGCGCCCTGGTTGCCGCGGTTCGCGAATTCGATGCGCAGCCGCGTCCTGCCGTCAAGGCTGGCGTTCACGTGCAGCTCGTACGGCAGCGCACGCGCCGGCCGCACGCCGGGCTCCTGCGGGTCGACCGGCGACGGCGTCGCGGGCACGGTCGGCGCGGGCTGCGACGTGCACTGCTGGTCGGCGATCGAGCGGTACTGGCTCGTGTCGGGCAGCGGCGGAAACGACGCGTCGGACGAGCGGAAATCGAATGCGGCGGTGAGGTCGCCGCAGACCGTGCGGCGCCACGGCGTGATGTTCGGTTCGTCGACGCCGAAACGCTCGCCGATGAAGCGGATCACCGACGTATGGTCGAACACCTGCGAGCACACGAAGCCGCCCTTCGTCCACGGCGACACGACCGTCATCGGCACGCGCGGCCCGAGGCCGTACGGTAGGCCGTCGGCCGTGTAGCTGCCGCCGCGGCCGGGGTTCACGACCGTGTGCAGCTCGCCATCGGTCGTCACGGTCGACGCGCCTTGCGCGGCCGACGTCGGCGGCTGAGGCGGCACGATGTGGTCGAAGAAGCCGTCGTTCTCGTCGTACATGATGAACAGCACCGTCTTGCGCCATACGTCCGGGTTCGACGTGAGCGCGTCGAGAATCTGCGACGTGTAGTTCGCGCCGTACGCGGGCGTGTATTTCGGATGCTCGGAGAATGCCGCCGGCGGGCACAGCCACGACACCTGCGGCAGCCGGTCGTTGATCACGTCGTTCTTCAGGTCGTCGAGCGTGCGCACCGTCTGCGCGCGCTGGTACAGCGACGAACCGGGCTTCGCGTTGATGAAGTTCGCGAAGTTCTGCAGCACGTTCGTGCCGTAGTTGCCGTTGTACGGGTCGTTGCCCGTCGTGCCCTGCTGGTAGATCTGCCACGACACGCCGCGCGCTTCCAGGCGTTCGGGAAAGGTCGTCCACGACAGCAGCTGGTAGGCGGGCGGCCCGTCGCCGTCGACATAGTCGCTGTTGTCGAGCAGCGGGCCGCCGAACTTGCCGGTCGGGTCGACGGTGCCCGTCATCAGGTATGCGCGGTTCGGGTGCGTCGGCCCCGGAAGCGAGCAGAAATAGTTGTCGCACACGGTGAATGCATCGGCGAGCGCGTAATGGAACGGGATGTCCTCGCGCACGTGATAGCCCATCGTCATGTCGGTCTTGTTCGCGGGCCACTGGTCGTACCGGCCGCCGTCGATCGCCGCGTGCGTCTTGTACCACGAGTGGTCGAGGTCGCCGACGCACTGCGCGCTCGTCGTCAGCGTGTTCAGCCGGAACGGCAGCACCGGCTGGCCCGGGTCGGCCTTCGACGGCTGGTACCACACCGGCTTGCCGTTCGGCAGCGGGATCGGGAAGCGGTCGTTGTAGCCACGCACACCGCGCAGGTGTCCGAAATAATGATCGAACGAGCGGTTCTCCTGCATGAACACGACGATGTGCTCGACGTCGCGGATCGTGCCGGTGCCGTGCGCGGCGGGAATCGCCAGCGCGCGGCGGATCGATTCGGGGAAGGCGTTGAGCGCGACGGCGGCGCCCGCGGATTGTGCGACGGTATGCAGGAAACGGCGGCGGCTCGATGACGTCATGTTATTTCACCTCGGTTCTGCGGTCGGGGGACGGAAGCGGCGGGATCAGCCCGGCGACGACGCGGCGGCACTCGACGCGGCCGCATTCGCCGTGGGTTTCGCGTCGTCGTCGTCATCGGGCGGGTAGTGCACGACGGGCGGCGCGAGCGGCGCGGCATCGGACGCGGCGGCGTTCGCGGTTGCATCGTGGTTGAATGCGCTGGCGGAGCCGGCCGATGCGCCGGCCTGTTGGGACGCGTCGGTCGTGTGTGCGTCGTGCGGCGCGTCGTCGCTGCAGGCGGCGACGAAAGCGGCGGCACAAAAAACGACGACGGCGGAAACGCGACGCATGACTTCTCTCCTGGCAGGCTGATCGGGAAACGTTTTCGAGTATGCCGGTGCGATGCGACGTTTCGGTGAATCGTTTGCGACTGGCGCATGATCGCGGAATGCTTTCGATATCCTGACCATCTGCTTGCATGGCGTGGCGGGCGCGCAATATCTCCCGGTGGACGTTGCGAGCCAGGCACTTTTACCCGGGCGCGCGATGCGATGCATGAGCGCGTCCAAGGCAGCCTGACCGTCGACGATGAACGCGAGCAACCGGTCGCGTTGCGTCAGCGCCGCGGCGTGCGGCGCCGCACCTCGCTGCGCAGCCAGTCGAGCCAGGTTCGGATCGCCGATTCGTGCGGATGGCCGGGGCGCCACACGACGTAGTGCGCATACACGTCGGTCACGCGTACCGACGATACGCGCACGAGCGTGCCGTCCGCGAGTTCGGGCTCGATCAGCGAGCGGCGCGCGAGGGCGACGCCGCGCCCTTTCAACGTTGCGTCGATCAGCGCGTTCGCATCGGTGAAACGCGGCGCGCGCGCGGATTCGGTGAGGTCGAGCCGCGCGGCCTGGAGCCACGGTTCCCACGGCTGCGCGGGATGGCGCAGCAGCGTGGCGCGCACGAGATCGGCCGGCGAGCGCGGTGCGACGCCGTCGCGATTGCGGTACGCGGGGCTCGCGACCGGGAAGATCGTCTCGTTCATCAGCTTCTCGGCGACTACGCCCGGCCACGTGCCGGGCCCGTAGCGCAGCGCGACGTCGATGCGGTCGCGCTTGCGCAGCGGCGCGAGCGCCACGTCCGGGTGCAGCGCGATCGCGATGTGCGGATGCGCGGCCGAGAAGCGCGGCAGGCGCGGCGCGAGCCAGCGTTCGGCGACGCTCGGCAGCACGCTGACGTTCAGCGTGACGTCGCAGGTGCGCGGGCGGCTGCGCGCGGCGAGGGCCGGCTCGAACGCGCGCTCGAGCACGCTGAGGCCCTGGCGCACCTGCAACGCGAGCGCGTGCGCGGCGTGCGTCGGTGTCGCGCCGTTGCGCTCGCGCGTGAAGAGCGGGTAGCCGAGCTGCGCCTCGAGCGCGCGGATGTGCTGGCTGACGGCGCCTTGCGTGAGCGCGAGCGCGTCGACCGCGCGCGTGAAGCTCTGCAGCCGCACGGCGGTCTCGAACGCGCGCAGCGTCTGCAGCGGAGGAAGGTGGATGCGTTTCATGCGGGTATTAGTAGCACTAATGCCCGAGCACGACAATTCATCGTTTGCGGCGGGCATGCACGCGTTCCTACACTCGGTTCCGTCTTCCACAGTCCCGTCGGGCCACGCCACCATGAACGCATATCGTCTCTATCTTTCGCCGGGCGCCTGCTCGCTCGCCGCTCATATCGCGCTGGAGGAAACCGGCGCGCCCTTCGACGTCGAGATCGTCTCCGTGCAGAAGCAGCAGAACCTCGAAGCGCGTTATCTCGCGATCAACGCGAAGGCACGCGTGCCCGTGCTCGAGATTCCGGGCGAGCCGCGCGTGCTGACCGAAACGCCCGCGATCCTCACGTATCTCGCGCGCCGTTATCCGGACGCGCAACTGCTGCCGCCAGGCGATCCGCTGCGCGAGGCGCGATGCCACGAATGGCTCGCCTGGCTGGTCGGCTGGGTGCATGGCGTCGGCTACGGTGCGCTGTGGCGGCCGGGCCGCTTCATCGGCGATCCCGCGCTGCACGGGGCAGTCAGCACGCACGGGCGCGGCGTGATCGAGGCCGCGAACGAGACGATCGAAGCCGCGCTCGCCGACGGCCGCAGGTGGGCCGAGCCGGGCGCGCATTCGATCGTCGATCCGTTCCTGTTCGTGCTGTATCGCTGGGGTGTCGCGATCGGGCTCGACATGGCGCGGCACCCCGCATGGACCGCGCACGCGCAGCGCGAGGCCGACCGGCCGGCCGTGCGCCGCGCGCTGGCGCGCGAAGCGGCCTGACCGAGGTGCGGGCGCCGTGGCGGGGGCCGCGGTGCCCGCGTGCCGCGCGCGGCCGCTAGCGCGTGGCGAACAGCGGATAGGTCGCGCCGGCGACCAGCGCGGCCGCGAGCCAGACCACGCTCCACGAACTGACGGCGAGCAGCGGCGGGATCGCGAGCGGCGTTGCGAACAGTCCGAGGTAGACGACCGTGTTCGCCATCCCGAGCGCGGTGCCCGCGTGGTTCGCACCTGCGAGCGTCGCGAGCTCCGTGTACGCGACGCCATGCCACGCCGATACGCACACGCCCGCGAACACCAGAATCGCGACGATCGCGGCGAGCGGCACGTGCGGGCTGCCGGCCGTCGCGGCGGCAAGCAGCGTGAACGAGCCGGCCGCGACGAGCACCGAGTCGCGCAGGTACGCGCGCCGGTTGCCGTGCCGGTCGGTATGGCGGCCGCTCCAGACGCGCATCACCATCGCGCCGAGCTGCAACACGACCATCGCCGCGCTGATGCCGGCGAGGCCGAGCCGGCCGAAGTCGTGCAGGAACACCGTCGCGAACGTGAGCACCGCGAACTGCGGCGCGCACAGCAGGCCGATGCCGAGCACGATGCGCCACACGCGGGCGTTCGCGAGCGGGCCGTGCGCGAGCCGCGCGGGTTGCGTGGGTTGCGTGGGTTGCGCGGACTGCGCGGACTGCGGCCGAGCGGCCGGTCGATGCGCGGCACCGTGTGCGACAGCCGGTTCGGCGGGCGGTTCGTGCAGCCAGCGCCAGGTCAGCACGGCCGACCCGGCGCACAGCAGCATCAGCGCACCGAATACCGCCGCGAAGCCCAGGTGCGACGCGAGCGACGGCAGCAGCGCCGCGCCGACACCGCCGCCGAGCGGAACGGCCGTCTGGCGGATGCTCATCGCGAGCCCGCGTTCGCGCTCGCCGAACCAGCGCATCACCGCGCGTCCGCTCGATCCGTTCACGCTGCCGCCGAGCAGGCCGACGCAGCACATCGCCACGACGACGCGCGCCAGCGGCGGCACCGCGTGCGCGCTCGGGACGATCGTGCACACCATCAGCGCGAGCATCGCGGCCGTCGCGACGAGCCCGGTCAGCAGCACGCGGCGATCGCCGAAGCGGTCGGCGGCGATCCCCCACGGCAGCTCGGACAGCGCGACGCCGAAGCCGAGCGCGCCGAGCACGAGGCCGAGTGCGCCGTTGTCGAGATGGTAGGCCGAGCGCATCCACACCGCGGTGGTCGGGATGCCGGCCGCCGCGGCCGAAAAGCTCATGTTCGCGGCCACGCCGGCGGCCAGCACGCGCCAGCGATGGGCCGGACCGCGCACATCGCGGGCGGGCGAGGAGGGAGAGGCGATGCAGGTGGTATCCATGGCGGCAGGCCCGGTTGGAAATTGACATCCACAGTCTGGCGGCCTACATTCATCCTGAAAATCGGAAAGTTCTTGATGAATCGTTCGATAAAACAGGATGGTTGAGATGCCCGGACAAGACATTCCACGCGGCGGCGGCGAGTCGCTCGCGCTGGCCGATGCCGCGCTGGCCCGGCCCAACTTCGACGTGGCGGCGCTGCGCAGCCTCGTCGCGGGCGTGGATCTCGGCAGTTTCGCGAAGGCGGCCGACCGCGTCGCGCGCTCGTCGTCGGCGGTGAGCGCGCAGATCCGCAAGCTCGAGGAGCAGGCCGGCACGCCGTTGTTCGTGAAATCCGGGCGCGGGCTTGCGCTGACCGATGCCGGCGACGCGATGCTGCGTTATGCGCGGCGGATGATCGAGCTGAACGACGAGGCGGCCGCGGCCGTGCGCGGCGTCAATCTCGACGGCTGGGTGCGCGTCGGGTTGCAGGAGGATTTCGGCGAGGCGATTTTGCCCGACGTGCTCGGGCGGTTTGCGCGCGCGCATCCGAAGGTGAGGATCGAGGCGCGCGTGGCGCGCAATGCCGACCTGCTCGACCGGCTCGACGCGAACCAGCTCGATCTTGCGCTGGTGTGGGGCGATCCGGTGTCGGCTGCGCTGCTGTCGCGGCCGGGTATCGACAACGACGTGATCGCGCAGGTGCCGATGCAGTGGGTCGGGG